>JACDBJ010000436.1 GCA_013695005.1 Pseudonocardiales bacterium | reverse complement strand
GGGCGGCGGCGGGCGAGCGGACGCGGCGTCGGGCTACGCGACATCGAGCTCTACGCCGCCGACCTCGCCGACCGGGACCACCGCGCCGGCCGCGCACCAGGCTGATTCGCCAGGCCGCGAACGCAACGCTGGAGTACTAGTACCGAAAGGATCCGTTCCAGCTCTGCTACGGCGTTACCGTCGAACGCCGCGCGTCTGCCATGTCGACCTCGAGTACGAACCTCATCGTCGGGTGATGCAGCGCCTGCACGAACTGCTCTGGTGCCTGGCCGACGCGCTGACCCGCCCCGCCGCCCGTTCGCTGTCCGGTGAGCTGAGCAGCCCCGTCGACGAGACCGAGCGCGTCAGCCGTGCCGGTCCGGCCGCGCTGGCCGAGCTGGACGTCGACACCCACCGCGCGGGCGTCGGCACCCCGGAGTCGGAGAGCAGCGAGACGAAGCTGTGCCGCATCTCGCGCGGAGTCCATGCCTCGGGTGGGAGACCCGCGGTGTCGATGACAGCTCGGAAGGCTCGACGCACGGACGCAGTTCGGCCCTCCCAGCAGGAACGGAGAGACATCCCCTGCGTGTTTGGGCGTCTTCGAGGGAACCCCAGTGTGGGTGCCGGCTGGCGTAGCCGCGCCTTCGCCGATCGATCTCGCACGTATCGCCCGCAGGCAGTTGGACCTGCCCGGACCGAAGCTACGCACGAGCCCAACTGGCGAGCAGTTGGTCGGTCTCCCCACCTGGTTGTGGATTGACCCCACAGCCTGGCAACCACGAACGCAGGCAGTCGCTGTGCCGGGAGCATCCGTTTACGGCTACCGCGACCCCTCACATGGTCTCTTGGTCCCTCGGCGAGGGCGGGACCGTCAACTGCGCGGGGCCTGGTACCCCCTACACCAAGGGAAGCGATCCTCGTGCGCCGTCGCCATCCTGCGGCTACCTCTATCGCAGATCATCAGCAGGAGCACCGGGTGAGGCCTTTCGTATCACCGCAACAATCCACTGGACCGTGACCTGGTCTGGGGCCGGTCAGGCAGGCACGTTCGACGACCTCGCCTCGATGGATTCGGTCTCGCTCAGAGTCGCCGAGTCGCAGGCCATCAACGGCCCCAGGTAGCTCTGAATGGACGCCTACCCATTCGCCGTCACTGCCGCGGCTGTGATGGGTGCGGCCGCCGGCTGGCATGCCGACCGCCTTCTCCATCGGTATGACCCCGTGAGGTACTCGGCCAGCACCGCACGGACGACATGGCTCGCATTGCTCGGCGCGGGCTCTTGCGCATTCGTGGCGGCCAGGGTCGGCGTCGTCTGGGCGGCGCCCGCCACCGTTCTGCTCGCCGCCGCCGCGATTCCTCTCGGCGCGGTGGACATCGCTGTTCAGCGCGTGCCTCGCGTCGTCGTCACCGCCGCGGGGCTGGTCTCGGCCGGATTGTTGGTAGCGGCCGCCATGTTGGAGGCTGAGCCGCAACGGCTTCTCACAGCGGCAGCCGGTGCCGCGGGTCTCTGGCTTGGGTTCACCCTGCTGGCCGTGTGCCGCGCGATGTGTGCCGGTGACGCTCGTCTTGCCGCTCTCCTCGGTATGCAGCTTGGTTGGTGGGGATGGGAGCCGGTAGTCGCTGGGACGATGCTGGCGTTCGTACTTGCCGCCGTGTTCGTGATGGTCTCGGTGGCCAGTCGTGGCATGCGGCTCGGCGCCCGCATTCCGTTTGCCCCGTTCATGCTGATTGGCGCCTTGCTCCCGACCACGCTGCTGGAGTGATGATGGTGTGGCCGGGTGAAGTCAATCCCTAGGCTGGTCGGTCACCGGGCCTCACGGGCGATTCGATCAGCGATCAACGCTCGCATGGCTTCAATGCCGATCACGACGGGTTCGGTGTCCGCGAGGGCTTGCACAGCGTCCGGGTCGGACAGCACCTCGATCGTCTCCCGGAGCCGCTCCAGCTGGCCAGACGGCACGACATCGGCCACATGCCGCCCGTGCGCGATGACCGCGACAACCTCGCCGTTCTCGGCGCGGCGCACGGCGTCGTTCCACGACTCGAATCCGTCGGCCGACACGCTCGCCGGCGGCTCGCTCATGCCCCTGATGATAAGCCTCACGGGTCATGGCAGGCAGAAGCGCGCAAGGAAGGTGAAGCACGCGGCACGGACGAACGTCCCATTTCGCTATCTGCTCGACGAATGGCTGTCCAGCCATCACGTGGAGCCGACAACCTGCCCGACCTACGCCGTTTCACTCCGAAGGCAACTCCGCGCGGCCGTCGGCGCGCGGCTGTCCTGCGCCGCTGGTGCTGAGAGCCGTCGAGGCGGAGCAGGTTTCTGGCAGGCTGAGTGCGGTTTCATTCCCTCAACCTCAGGAGCCAGCTCTATGACCCAGACCGTTGCCGACTACCTGCTGGAGCGTCTACGCGCGTGGGAGGTCGAAAGGGTCTTCGCCTACCCCGGCGACGGGATCAACGGGATCCTCGCGGCGTTCGGCCGCGCCGACAACAAGCCGGCGTTCATCCAGTCCCGACACGAGGAGATGTCCGCCTTCGAGGCGGTGGGTTACGCGAAGTTCAGCGGCCGGGTCGGGGTCTGCATGGCCACCTCCGGCGGCGGCGCGATCCACCTGCTCAACGGGCTGTACGACGCGCTGCTCGACCACGTGCCGGTCGTGGCGATCGTCGGGCAGACCAACCGCTCGGCGATGGGTGGGTCCTACCAGCAGGAGGTCGACCTGCTGTCGCTGTTCAAGGATGTCGCCCACCACTACGTGCAGATGGCAACGGTGCCCGAACAGCTGCCCAACCTCATCGACCGCGCCATTCGGGTCGCCCTGACCCACCGCGCCCCGACTTGCGTTGTCATCCCCGCTGACGTGCAGGACCTCAAGTACAGTCCGCCCGGACACGTCTTCAAGCACGTACCGTCCAGCCTCGGCGTCAGCTGGCCGACCTCCACACCCGAGGACGCCGGCGTCGCCCGCGCGGCGGAGATCCTCAACGCCGGAGAGAAGGTTGCGGTCCTCGTCGGCCAGGGTGCCCGCGGCGCCCGCGACGAGGTGCTCGAGGTGGCTGACCTGCTCGGTGCCGGCATCGCGAAGGCGTTGCTCGGCAAGGACGTGCTGCCCGACGACCTGCCGTTCGTCACCGGATCGATCGGTCTGCTCGGCACCCGAGCGAGCTACGAGTTGATGCAAGGCTGTGACACGTTGCTCACCGTCGGGTCGAGCTTCCCCTACACGCAGTTCCTGCCCGAGCTCGACCAGGCCCGTGCGGTGCAAATCGACATCGACGGGGGCCTGGTTGGCCTGCGTTACCCCTACGAGGTCAACCTGGTCGGGGACGCCGCCACCACGCTGCGGGCGCTGCTGCCCGTCCTGACCCGCAAGCCCGACCGGTCCTGGCGTGAGCGGGTGGAGAAGTCGGTCGCCCACTGGTGGGGGGTGATCGAGCGCCAGTCGCTGACCGACGCAGACCCGGTCAACCCGATGCGGCTGGTCTGGGAGCTCAACGAACGCCTGCCCGACGACGCGATCGTCACTGCCGACTCGGGATCATCGGCCAACTGGTACGCCCGCTGCCTGCGGATGCGCGGCAGCATGCGTGGATCCACCTCGGGCACCCTGGCGACGATGGGTCCGGCGGTGCCGTATGCGATCGGCGCGAAGTTCGCCCACCCCGACCGCCCCGCGGTGGCCCTGGTGGGTGACGGGGCGATGCAGATGAACGGCCTGGCCGAGTTGATCACCGTCGCGCGCTACTGGCGGGAGTGGAGCGATCCACGGCTGGTGGTCGCCGTGCTGCACAACAACGACCTCAACCAGGTCACCTGGGAGATGCGGGCGATGCAGGGCGCGCCGAAGTTCGTCGAGTCGCAGACGCTGCCCGACGTCGACTACGCCCGCTTCGCCGCCAGCCTGGACCTGCTGGCCATCCACGTCGACAAACCCGAAGACATCGGGTCGGCCTGGGACAGGGCCTTGGCCGCCGACCGCCCGACGCTGCTCGACGTCCGCACTGATCCCAACGTGCCGCCGATACCACCGCACGCCACCGTCGAACAGATCAAGGACGCCGCCGAGGCGATGCTCAAAGGTGACGAGAACGCCCTCGGCGTCATCGGCACCGGCCTGAAACAGAAACTGCAAGAGTTCCTTCCCGGCCGCAGAAACCAGTAAGACAGGCCACCGTCTGGCGCGGCTATTGGCTGGCGGGCTCGCTCTTGTCCCCGGGCATGACGTCGTGTTCGGACTTGTGCCACACCGGGTGGTCACCGGCGGTCTCCACGTTGAATCCGTGGTCGAACACCAGGCTGCCGCCGAAGGCCGCGCCGAGGAACACCAGCACGGCGATCACGACCGACAGCACGGCGATGCCGACCGGGGTGGCGTCGTAGGTGTTGTAGGTCGTCACACGCCAGACGATGTTGGTGAGTACCAGCAGGGTCACCGTGATCATGATGATGGCGTGGGTGTTGACCGTGCGACGAGCTTGGGTGCCCGGCTCGGAGGACTTCGCCCTGTCCACGAAACCGGTCAGGGCGGCGAACACCGACACTGCAGCGCCGCCGATGAAGGTAAACGTTGCGGCGTGCCACAGCTCGCCGGCCCAGCCGCGGTCGGCGCCTGCGATAGTGGAGATCACGTCGAACGCTGCGGCCAGCAGATATGCGCCGATGGGGATGTCGGTCAGTGGAGGATGCAGCGGCTTTCCTGACCAGCCGCGAAGGCCCTTGAACGTGCGACCTCGCAAGGACAATGGCGGGCGCACCGTGAACTTCCTCATGGTTACCTTCCTCAATCCGGCGGCTGCCCGTGGAGCATAGG
>JACDBJ010000424.1 GCA_013695005.1 Pseudonocardiales bacterium | reverse complement strand
GCTCGTCCACCAATCCCTCGCTGAAGGACATGACGTGACGGCGTTCGCCCGCAACGCCACCAAGCTCGATGTCGAGCACGAGAGGCTCACGATCGCCCACGGCGATGTCACCGACGCCGCCGCGGTGGAGGCCGCAGTGCCCGGTCACGATGCGGTGCTGTGCGCCATCGGGGCGCCGGCCCTGGTGCGCACGACGGTCCGGACCGACGGCACTCGCAACATCGTCGCGGCGATGGAGGACGCGGGCGTCCACCGGCTGGTCTGCCAGTCTTCGCTCGGGGTCGGCGACAGCCTCGCAGCGCCCATGCCGCTCTACGTCAAGCTCGTCTTTCCTGTCGTGCTGCGCCGCGCGTTCGCCGACCACGAGGGCCAGGAACAGGTGATCAGGCAGAGCAAGCTGGACTGGACGATCATCCGTCCTACCAAGATGGCCGACGGCGAGCGAACGGGTGTGTACCGGCGCGGGTTCACCGACACCAAGGAGCGGATCAAGGTCAAGATATCCCGGGCTGATGTCGCCGACTTCATGCTGCAGCAGCTGACCGACGATAGTTACCTTCGCGCCGCTCCATGGGTGTCGTACTGAGACACAGGGCCAGCCCTCTACCCGTCGGTTCGCTCAGCCGCCGCTGAGGCCTCGGGACGTGGCCCCGACCGCGATGACGACCGGGCAGTCGTGGCTGCCGTTCTCCACGGCGACGTGTGCGGCGGCGATGTCGTCCAGCGCGTAGGCCGGCGCGATCCTGGCGGCCAGGGCGCCATCCGCGGCCGCGACGGACAGGTCGCGGGTGGCGGCATCCTGCGCCGTCGCCGGGAAGTCGTCGCTGCCGAGCAGGCGCAGCGTGACGTTGGCGAACAGCAGCGGCCAGAACGGCAACGTCGGCGGCTCCGGCGAGGCGTAGGCGGCGATCACCGCGCCGCTGCGCACCAGCTCGGCGTCCAGCTCGATGTTGGCCGAGAGCGCCACCTCGACGATCCGGTCGACGCCCTCGGGCGCGATCTCGCGGACCTTCGCGGCGACGTCGGGGTCGTCCAGCGCGACGATGTGGTCCACACCCGGCAGCGCGCCGAGATCCCCGCCGCGTCGGACCGAGCCGATCACCGTCGCACCACCCCAGCGCGCGAGCTGCGCCGCGAACGAACCCACCCCGCCGAGGACGCCGTGCACCAGCACAACCTGCGCGTCGACCGGCCCGTCGCCGAACACCGCTCGGTGCGCCGTGATCCCCGGGATACCGAGAGTGGCCCCGACGTCGTCGGAGACGCCGTCCGGCAGCGCGACCGCAAGCCGTTCCGGGATGGTGACGGCCTCCGCCGCCGTCCCGAACGCCCGGCAGGACTGGGCACCCCAGACCCACACCCGCTGGCCGACCCGCGCCCCGTCCGCTCCCGCGCCGACAGCGTCGATCACGCCTGCGCCGTCGCTGTGCGGCACCACCTGCGGGTAGGGCATCGCCGAGCCGAGCCACCCCGCGCGCTTCTTGACGTCTCCGGTGTTGACCCCGCTGCGCGACAGCCGCACCCGCACCTCGCCCTGCGCCGGCGTCGGGTCCGGCAGCTCGCCGACCTTCAACACGTCGCTCGCCGCGCCCTGCCGCTCGTACCACGCCGCCCACATGTCTCAATTGCAGCACTGCGCTTTGCGAGCCCGTCGCGGTGGCCGGATCATGGGCGGCCGAGGCAGACCGAGGCAAAGGAGTCGTCGTGATCTTCATCGTCGTCAAGTTCACGGTGCACGCTGACAAGGCCGACGAGTGGCCCGCGCTGGTGGACGAGTACACCCAGGCCGTCCGCGACGAGCCGGGCAACATCTTCTTCGAGTGGTCGCGAAGCCTCGACTCGCCCAACGACTACGTCCTGGTCGAGGCATTCCAGGACGGCGCCGGCGAGGCGCACGTCAATACCGATCACTTCAAGAAGGCGATGGCGTGGATGCCGGACGTTGTCGCGACGAAGCCGGGGATCGTCTACACCGAGCCGCCCGGCGACGGCTGGGGTGAGATGGCCGAGATCACGCCACGCAACCCGGTCTAGGCGCCGTCCCTGCAGGTCCACTGGTAGCTGCCGCTGATCAGGCTCGTTCCCGCGCTGAGGTCGGCGAAGGTGAGATTGCCGGAGCCGTCTGCCCGGACTTCCGCCTGGGCTGTGCCACCCATG
>JACDBJ010000520.1 GCA_013695005.1 Pseudonocardiales bacterium | reverse complement strand
GGAGGCAGCAGCGCGCCGCCGCTGGACCTGGCGCTCAGTCCGGTCGTCACGGCCGACGCGCGGCCGCCGCGCCCGGCGCGCAGCAGGATGGTCTCGCTGACCTCGGCGCCACGTAGCCGCTTCTCCTCGACCGACAGCGCCCTCGTGGTGAGCAGCCCGCGACGCACCAGCAGGGTGCCGTCGGGTTCTCGGGTCAGCCGGTAACCCCACCAGCCCTCCGTGTAGATCAGCAGCGAGCCGGTCACACCGACCAGCAGCACGGTCGCGACGATCAGGGCGATCGCGAGCGTCGGGGACACACCGCTGAGCTCCTCACCGGCCCGTTGCACCGCACCGATGTCGGTGGGCGCCAACCCCAGCTCGTTGGCGAGGTTGAGCCCGAACCCGACCAAGGCCCCGACCGCCACCAGTCCGGAGGTGGTGAGCGGCGCGTACCGCAACCATGACCATCGCATCCCAGCGATGACCTCGCCCTGCGGCGCGTCGGGGCGGTCTTGGGTGGACGGAGCCGCAGCGTCGAGGGTCGAGCGGTCCAGCAGCGAGAGCCGCAGCCGCTCCGCCTCCGCGGCTGGGACGGCGTCGAGGCTGAGGCTGGAAAGCTGCCCCGGCTGCGTGGAGCCGGTACCGAGCTGCACCACGCTCAGGCCGAACACCCGGTGCACCGGGCCGGCCGTGATGTCGACGGTGCGGACCCGGTCGCGCCGCACCGAGCGTTGTTGGCGGTTGAGTAGCCCGCTGCGCAGCTCCACACGCTCGGCGGTCACGCGGTAGCGGGTGGTGTACCAGCGCAGCGCACCGAAGACGAGAAGGGCCACCACCAGGCCGACGGCGGCCGAGATCTGGAAGACGCTGTTGCGTCCAGTGATCAGCACGATGGCCAGCACGGGTAGCAGCCCGACCAGCTGGCGGATCGGGTGCACCGCGATCATCCGGGGATCCAGCCGGCTCCACTGCTGCGTCGTCTCGTCCATCGGCGGCGAGCTGGTGGGTGCGTCGGGGACGGTCACGTCGCGTCGCCCGGCGCGCGGTTGGTCGCCTCGGTGAGGTCGCGGGCCAGCTCGGCGGCGTCCTCGGCGTCCAGCCCGTCGATTTTCAGCGGCCCGGCGGCGGATGCTGTGGTGATGGTGACGGTGGCCAGTCGGAGCAACTGCTGCAGCGGCCCGCGCTGGGTGTCGATGGTCTGGATGCGCGACAGCGGGGCCACCCGCCACTCCCGGCTCAGCCAGCCGGACAGCGTGTACACCGCCTCCGGCGAGGCCTCCCAGCGGTGCACCTGGTAGCGCAGCCGTGGCATCACGACGACATACGCCGTGCCGAGCACGACGGTGGCCACGACGGCAGGAACGAGCCATTGGTTGCCAGCGATCATCAGCGCTACGAGTTGTGGAACGAGCAGGACGGCGACGCCGATCAGCGCTCGGATCGTCCACCATTGCCTGGCGCGGGGGTGTACCCGGTTGCGCGGGGCTCGCAGCGCCGCAGGCGAGTCGATCTGCACCTCTCCACTGTGCACCAGGTGGCCGGGGCCGGTGTGGATCAGGGCGCCCTGTCGCGGAGCATTGCCTCGACGTAGCCCGGCGGGCAGGCCGGGATGGCGCCGGCCTGGGTGCCGAGCATGATCGCCATTGCCGTCGTGCGAGCCGCCTCCTCGAGGTTGAAGGCGCGCTTGTGGGCGAGCTCGACGGTCTCGCCCAGCACCGAGCAGCCGTGGTGGCCGAGGATCACGGCGTTCGCGCCACCGGCCACCGCGTCGGCGGCGTCCTGCGCCAGGCCGTCGGTGCCGGGCCGCACGTACGGCCGCACGACGACCTCGCGGACGTAGTAGGAGTGGTCGGTGGTGACCAGCGTGATCTCGTGGCCAAGCGCGGCGAGCAGCACCGAGGTCTGCGGGTGCAGGTGGATCAGCGCGTTGACGTCCGGCCGCGCGCGGTAGGTGTGGGTGTGCAGCCGCCACTCGCTCGACGGCGTGGGGTGGCCGTCCAGGACGGCGCCGTCGCTGATTCGGAGCAGGGAGAACTCCGGGCGCTGCAGCCGGTCGAGCCAGGTGTCGGTCGCGGTGACCCAGCACGCGTCGGCACCCGGTTCGCGGGCCGACAGGTTGCCGCCCGAGCCGACCACCAGCCCGGAGCGCACCGCCTCCGCGCCGACGTGGGCGAGCTGGTCACGCAGGTCGCCGCTCGGGTAGCTCACATCCGAAGGCTATTGGGCACTTGGCTGGGCACTTGGCGGATGGAGGCGGCGAGCAGCTCGACGGGGTGCATGGTCGGGATGGGTTCGCTGCCGAGGTGCTTGCGGATCTGCAGCAGGCAGCCGGGGTTCGCGGTCACGATCAGGTCCGGGGACGCGGAGCGGATGTTGGCCGCCTTGCGGGCGCCGAGGTCCGCGGCGGCCACCGGCTCGACGAGGTTGTAGATGCCCGCCGAGCCGCAGCAGAGTTCGGCCTCCGGCAGCTCCACGAGCTCGATGCCTGGGATCGTGCGCAGTACCGCACGCGGCTGCGCCCGCACGCCCTGGGCGTGACCGAGGTGGCAGGCGTCGTGGTAGGCCACCCTGATCGCGCCTCTGCCTGTGCCGATCGGGTGCCGGGGCGCCCGCGGCTCGAGGTCGGCGAGCACCTCGTGCACGTCGCGGACCCGTGCGGAGAACGCTGCGGCGCGCTGCGCCCAGGCCGGGTCGTCGGCGAGCAGGTGGCCGTACTCCTTCATCGACGAGCCGCAGCCGGCCACGTTGGTGATCACCTCGTCCAGCTCGCCGAGCCGCTCGAACTCCGCGATGGTTCGGCGCGCGCGGCGCAGCGCGTCGGGCTCGCGGCCGGAGTGCAGCTCCAGCGCGCCGCAGCAGGACTGGGCACGCGGGACGAGCACCTCGCAGCCCTCGGCCGCGAGCACCCGCGCGGTGGCGGCGTTGACCTGGTGGAAGAAGACGTCCTGCACGCAGCCGGTCAGCAGGGCGACGCGGCGGCGGGGTGTGCCGATCGCCTGGATTCGGCGGGGGAGTACCGCGAAGGCCTCGCGCAGCCGGACCGGCGGCAGCAGCGACTCGGCCGCAGCGAGTCTGGGCGGCAGCTTGTCGACCAGCCGGGCCGGGCGTATCCGCTGGTAGAGCGCGCCGAGCACGGCCGCGGCACGTAGCCGTCTGCGGTAGGGGAACAGCGCGAAGATCGCGGCGCGGAACAGCCGGTCGGCGCGGGTGCGCTTGACGTTGCGCTCCAGCTGCGGGCGCACCGACTCCAGCAGCCGGTCGTACTGCACGCCCGACGGGCAGGAGGTCACGCACGCCATGCACCCGAGACAGGCGTCGATGTGCTCGTGCAGCGCCCCGTCCAGGCCGATCTCGCCCTGCTCGGCGAGGTCCATGAGGTAGATCCGGCCGCGCGGGGAGTCCATCTCCTCGCCCCACAGCGCGTAGGTCGGGCAGGTCGGCAGGCAGAACCCGCAGTGCACGCAGTCGTCGAGCAGCGCGCGCCCCGGCGGGCGGTGGATATCGAAAGAGCTGGTCACCTGCTCACATCCACGGGGCGAACCGGCCGGGGCCGAGGCGGCCGTCGGGATCGAGGCTTGACTTCACCGCGCGCAGCACCGGCAGTGCGGACGGGGCCGGGCCCCATGCGGGCGCGTCGCAGTCTCTTGGACGGTCGCGGAGCACGGAGGTGCCGCCGGCGGCGTACACGATCTTGTGCGCGGCGTCGACCGCGTCGCTGGGCATCGTGACGGTCGCGATGCCGGTGCCGAAGCCGGCCGTCACGGCGGTGGCGGGCAGCTCGGCCAGCAACCCGGGCAGCCGGCTGGGCAGGCACCCGATCCGCAGGCGCGCGCCTTTTGTGGGTGCGCCGTCCGGCCGGCCGCCGACCAGCTCCGCGTGCCGTTGCCACACCTCGTCGTCCATCCGCGTCCCGCCCAGCAGCTCGACCAGGCGAGCGGCGCGGGCGTCGATGGCCTCGGCCGTCCCTTCCAGCCTGGCCAGCAGCCGGCCGTCCGCCCACTCCAGGGCGACCGGCTCCAGCGGGCTCATCAGCAGGCGCTGTACGTGGGTCGACGCGTCCGCGAGCGCGCATTGCACCGCCACGGTGGCCACCCGCTCGGGGATGGGGTGCAGCCGCAGCACGATCTCGACCATCAGCGCGAGCGTGCCGTGGCTGCCCTGCAACAGCTTGGTCAGGTCGTAGCCAGCGACGTTCTTGATCACGTGGCCGCCGCTGTGGGCGACCGTGCCGTCGGCGAGCACGACGGTCGCGCCGATGACCAGGTCGCGAAGCGAGCCGTAGGCGAGCGCGGACGGGCCGGAGTCCGCCGTCGCGATCAGGCCACCGACCGTCGCGCCGCGAGCCACCCG
>JACDBJ010000371.1 GCA_013695005.1 Pseudonocardiales bacterium | reverse complement strand
CGCCGGCGAAGTCGCCGCCCACCTCGGCGGCGTGCAGGTCGCCCTCGGCGAGCAGGTCGCGCACGCTGATCAGCGCCATCGCCCACCCCTCGGCGGAGTTCGACGCGAAGTCGCTCAGCATCGCCAGCGTGGCGGGCTGCCCGTCGACGGTGCCCTCGATCGCACCCCGCAGCTGCGCGACGTGCTCCGAGCCCACCTCACGCAGGGCTCGGTGCAGCTCCAGGTCCGGGTTGACGCCCGGCCAGACCCGGCGGAACAGCTTGAGGATGAGCTGCTCGCCGTAGTCCAGCGAGCTGTTGCTCTGCTCGACGGCCATCACCCGCCCGGTCGTCCCGCGGGGGATCTTCGCGCCCGGCTCGGGCACGAAACGGATGGCGCCGTGCGCCGCGCCGTCCGCCAGCTCGTCGAGCAGCAGCGCGGACAGGTCGCGGTCCCACAGGCCGTCGTAAGCGATGCCGCCGGTCACCGGGCCGATCTCGATGTGCTCCAGCTCAGGTGGCAACGTCGCCCGCCGTCCCATCAGGACCTGGTACCGCTCGTCCAGCGCGTGGTTGCCTGCGTAGCTGACGGTGATGAGGACGAACTCGGCATGCGGCTCGCCGACCTGCAACACGACACGCTCGGCCACCCGGACCTCGGAGATCTCGCGCCCCTTGCCGCCGAACCACCGTTGGCGGGGCAGCCAGCCGGCGAGCAACTCGGACAACTCGGCCGGTGGCGGCAGCTCGACGTGCTCCACCGGCTCGTGCGGCTTCGGTGTCGGGGTCGCAGCGGGCGTCATGCGCGCTCGGGCTCCGGCGAGTGGATAGCGAACCAGTAGAACCCGTGCCCGGGCAGGGTGAGCAGGTAGGGCAGCTCACCGATCGGCGGGAACTGGACACCCCCGGTCAGCTCGTGCGGGCGGTGGCCCTCCCAGCGGGAGAGGTTGAGCTCCACCGGCTGCGGGAACCGCGACATGTTGTTCACGCACAGCACCGTGTCGCCGTCGTGGGAGCGGAGATAGGCAAGCACGGCCGGGTTCGAACCTCCCAACTCCTGGAAGTCACCGAGACCGAAGGCCGAGTGCTGCTTGCGTACCTCGATCATCCGACGGTTCCAGTGCAGCAGCGACGTGCTGCTGTTGATCTGCGCCTCGACGTTCACCGCTTGGTAACCGTAGAGGGGATCCATGATCACCGGGAGATAGAGCCGACCAGGATCACACGTGGAGAAGCCCGCATTGCGGTCCGGCGTCCACTGCATCGGGCTGCGCACGCCGTCGCGGTCGCCCTGCCAGATGTTGTCGCCCATCCCGATCTCGTCGCCGTAGTACAGCACCGGCGAGCCTGGCAGCGACAGCAGCAGCGCGGTGAACAGCTGGAGCTGGTTGCGGTCGTTGTCCAGCAGCGGCGCCAGCCGCCTGCGGATCCCGATGTTCGCCTTCATCCGCGGGTCCTTGGCGTACTCGCGGTACATGTAGTCTCGCTCGTCGTCGGTGACCATCTCCAGCGTCAGCTCGTCGTGGTTGCGCAGGAAGATGCCCCACTGGCAGTGGGCCGGGATGGCGGGCGTCTGCGCCAGGATCTCCGAGATCGGGAACCGGTTCTCCCTGCGGACGGCCATGAAGATCCGCGGCATGAGCGGGAAGTGGAAGGCCATGTGGCACTCGTCGCCGCCGGTGGACTCCTCGCCGAAGTATTCCACGACGTCGGCGGGCCACTGGTTTGCCTCGGCAAGCAGCACGCGGCCGGGGTACTCGTCGTCGACGACCTTGCGGCAGCGCCGCAGGAAGGCGTGCGTCTCGGCGAGGTTCTCGCAGTTGGTGCCCTCGCGCTCGAACAGGTAGGGCACCGCGTCGAGCCGGAAGCCGTCGAGCCCGAGGTCGAGCCAGAACCGCAGCACGTCGATCATCGCGTCCTGCACGGCTGGGTTGTCGAAGTTCAGGTCCGGTTGGTGGGAGAAGAACCGGTGCCAGAAGAACTGGCCGCGCACCGGGTCGTAGGTCCAGTTCGACTGCTCGGTGTCGACGAAGATCACCCGAGCTTTCGGATAGCCCGAGTCGTCGTCGGCCCAGACGTAGTAGTCACCGTAGGGGCCGTCGGGGTTTCGGCGGGACTCCTCGAACCAGGTGTGGGTGTCGCTGGTGTGGTTGAGCACCAGGTCGGAGATCACCCGGATGCCCCGCTTGTGCGCCTCGTCGAGGAAGTACACGAGGTCGTCCACATTGCCGAACTCCGGCAGCACCTCACGGAAGTTGCGGATGTCGTAGCCGCCGTCGCGCAGCGGCGAGTCGTAGAACGGCGGCAGCCAGATGCAGTCCACGCCCAGCCAGGAGAGGTAGTCCAGCTTCTCGGTCAGCCCGCGCAGGTCACCCGTGCCGTCGCGGGAGGAGTCGTAGAACGAGCGGACGAGCACCTCGTAGAACACCGCGCGCTTGAACCAGTCCGGCTCGACGGCGAGTACCCGGGCGTGCGCGAAGTCCTCGGCCTGCGGCTCGGCAAGCTCTCCTGATGGGCCGACGGACGGCTCGGGCGCACTGGACATGGCGGGCTGCGGGTTCCTCGGGATCGTTGTGCTGTGGTGTATGTGGTCGACGGTGGCGTCACGCCGGACTCCAGCCGTACGTAGTCTGATGTGCTCCCCGGGCAACAGTGGACCGGGGTGGCCCGGGTGGGAGGCTTGGGGTGGCTGGAACGTCGACGAGGCAGGACGAGATCGCCGCGGAGCAGCGGCATGTCGACCGTGTCTACGGCCGGGTCGCTGAGCTACGGGCTGAGGCCAAGGATATGCGAGCCGCGGGGTACCGGCGTGGACAGGAACGCCACCCCGGAGCGCTGTTCGAGCGTGACGTGATGGTGTTCCAGGCCAGCCGCATGCTGCGCGAGCTGGAGACCGAACACGAGGGCCTGGTGTTCGGCCGGCTGGACCGTGTCGGTGGCAAGGTGGACTACATCGGCCGGCTCGGCGTGCGTGACGAGGACTACGAGCCACTGGTGATCGACTGGCGGGCGCCGGTCGCGGCGCCGTTCTACCGGGCCACCGCCGAGGACCCGATGGACGTGGTGCGCCGGCGCAACATCCGGTGCTTCGCCGGCCAGGTCACCGCCGTCGACGACGACCTGCTGATGCCTGAAGCGGCCCCATCGAACCTGCCGGTGGTCGGCGAGGGCTCGCTGATGGCCGACCTCGCCCGCGCGCGTGGGCCGCAGATGCGCGACATCGTCGCGACGATCCAGCGCGAGCAGGACCAGGCCGTACGGGCACCGTCCTCGGGCATCACCGAGATCACCGGCGGCCCCGGCACCGGCAAGACCGCGGTCGCCCTGCACCGCGCGGCCTACCTGCTCTACCGCGACCGGCGGCGGTTCTCCGGGGGCGTGCTGGTGGTCGGCCCCTCGCCGGTGTTCATGAACTACATCTCACGGGTGCTGCCCGCCCTGGGAGAGGACACCGTCGAGCTGCAGGCGCTCGGCGAGCTGGTGCCCGGCGTCACGGCGAGCCGGCTCGACCCGGCGTCGGTGGCGGCGGTCAAGGGCTCGGCGCGGATACGGCGGGTGCTGCGCGCCGCGGCCCGGGACACCCCGCCGGGAGCGCCGACGCAGCTGCGGATGGTCTACCGAGGGCAGGTGCTGCGGCTGGACGCCTCGGCGCTCGCGGAGGCGCGCAAGCGGGTGTACCGCGGGCGGGTGCTGCCCAACAACGCGCGGCGGGAGGCCGCCGCGGAGCTGCTCGAGCAGCTGTGGCGCACCGCGTGGCGTTACGCCCAGGACGACTGGGACAACGCCGCCGTCGAGGTGGCCCCGGACCGCGCCACGTTGGTGGCCGACCTCGGCGACCGGTCGGAGCTCGAGGACTTCCTGGTCGCGTGGTGGCCGATCCGGACGCCCACAGAGGTGCTGGC
>JACDBJ010000349.1 GCA_013695005.1 Pseudonocardiales bacterium | reverse complement strand
AGCTCGTGCTGCTGCTGTTCCCCGCCGACGGCCCGCTCGGCTCGACCCGCGGTGCCGAGGGGTCGGCTTGGGGCGTGGCGTTGGACCTGGTCGTGGTAGGCCTGATCGTCAACGGACTTCGCAAGGGCCGCCGGTGGGCGTGGTGGTTCGCTGTCGCGCTCGCGCTCCTCAACATCGTGGCGGGCGTCGTGGTCGGCAGCTCGGTTCTGGTCGACGACGTACTCGGCGTCCCCGAGGGGATCGCGCTCTCGGTCGCGGCCTCCGTGCTGTGGGCGGCAGAGCTCGCCGTGCTCGTGCTGGCTCGCCGAGCGTTCCGGGCACCCTCGCGGCGCAAGCTGCGCCGCCGCGGGACGCCTGAGGCGACAGGCGCCGATACCGCGCGCGAGCTGCTGACCCGCCACGGCGGCAGCACCCTGTCCTGGATGACCACCTGGCCGAACAACTCCTACTTCCTCGCGCCGGACGGGCACAGCTTCGTGGCCTACCAGCGTCACGCCGGGGTCGCCGTTGCGCTCGGCGACCCGGTCGGCCCGCCGAGCAGCCGGGCGGACACCGTGCGCCAGTTCGCCGCGATGTGCGAGCGCGCCGGGATGGTGCCCTGCCTGTTCTCGATCACGACGCCGGCCGCGAGTGCGGCCAAGAAGCTGGGCTGGCAGCACGTCCAGGTAGCGGAGGACACCCTGGTCGACCTGGAAGGGCTGGAGTTCAAAGGCAAGAAGTGGCAGGACATCCGCTCCGCGCTCAACCGCGGCGCCAAGGAGGGCATCTCCTACCGCCAGGTCGTGCTGGCCGAACAGCCGTGGGCGGTGCGCACCCAGGTGCGGGCCATCTCCGATGAGTGGGTCGGCGACAAGGGCCTGCCCGAGATGGGGTTCACGCTCGGCGGCGTCGACGAGGCGCTCGACCCGAACGTCCGGGTCGGCCTGGCCGTCGACGGTGACGGCAGCGTCCACGGCGTCACATCATGGCTGCCCGTGCACGGCCCCGGCGGTGTTGTGCACGGTTGGACGCTGGACGTGATGCGCCGGCGCCAGGACGCCTTCAAGCCGGTGGTCGAGTTCCTGATCGCCTCGTCCTGCCTGGAGTTCCAGGCGCAGGGTGCCCAGTTCGTGTCCCTGTCCGGCGCCCCGCTGGCACGCTCGGAGTCCGACGCGAAGCCGCCCGCCGTCGAACGGCTGCTGGACGCCCTCGGCGCGGCGATGGAGCCGCTCTACGGGTTCCGCTCGCTGCACGCGTTCAAGACGAAGTTCAGCCCGCGCTACGAGCCGATGCACCTTGCCTACCGCGACGAGGGCGACCTGCCCAGGATCGGCATCGCGCTGACCAGGGCATACCTACCAGACGCGAAGACGCGAGAGCTGGTCAAGCTCGCGACCAGCCGTGGCCACTGATCATTCGTCGGCGGGGCTTTCCTGCACCGACCAGCTGTTGCCGTCCGGATCGCTGAAGAACAGGAACGAGTTCCACCGCCCGCCCGGCCCGTCGACCATGCCGGTTCCGTCGTGGTGCTGCACGGGGCTGACCTCGACCCCTCGCTCCACGAGCTGGTCCCGGGCAGCGTTGATGTCGGGGACGACGAGTTGCAGGCCCTTGAGCGAGCCCGGCTCCATCTCGCTCATCCCGATCGCGATCGAGCATCCCGACCCTGGCGGCGTCAGCTGCACAAGGCGCACGTCGTCGCTGATGCGGGTGTCGTGGTCGACGCCGAATCCGAGCTGTTCGTTGTAGAAGGTCTTGGACCGCTCCACGTCCGCGGTCGGCACGACGATGAGCTCGAGCTTCCAGTCCATGGTGCACCATCCTTACCAGTCTCGCTGCCTCCCGTTTCCGGGCTCTCCGTCAAGTCGGAGCAGAGCCCGCCGGATCGACATCGGGTCGCCTATAGGTCACCACCCTCGTCCAGCAGACGCTCTACCTCACGTCGGATGAGGCCGAGGCGGGCCTCCTTGACCAGCGGGATGCCGCGGCGCCTGCGCCGAACCTCGTTGAGGTCGATGTCGACGGTCAAGATCTCCTCGCCGGTCTCCGAGGCCTCGGCGATCACGTTGCCCCACGGGTCGACTACGTGCGAGCCCCCCCAGAACACCAGGTCGTTCTCCACGCCGACCCGGTTCACGAACACGACGTAGAGCTGGAACATCCGGCCGTAGAAGCAGGTGATGTCTCGCCAGTAGGTGCGCGAGTCGTAGCGGTCGGGGAACTTGCTCTGGGCGCTCGCGGCCGGCACGACCAGGATCCGGGCGCCGTCCTGGGTGGCCAGAAATGCCAGCTGCGGCTGCCAGGCGTCGTTGCAGAGCAGGATGGCCATCCGCGTACTGCCGGCGTCGAAGGCTCGCAGCGCCGGCCCGGGCGTGAAGTGCTTGCGTTCCTCGTAGGACTTGTAGGTCGGCAGGTAGAGCTTGCGGTGCACGTGCACCAGCTGGCCGTCCTGGAAGTAGGCGGCGCTGTTGTAGGTGTGCACGCCCGGCCCGGCCTCGATGAACCCGGCGACGACGCCCGCGGAGCCCGCCC
>JACDBJ010000345.1 GCA_013695005.1 Pseudonocardiales bacterium | reverse complement strand
ACACAGCGCCGCCCGTGCTCATCCCCGCCCCGGCCGCGGCGGAACGAACGGCACTTTCGGGCGATAGGGCTGCACGAACGGGCCGTTCGTTCACGGCTCCCGGCGCGCTCGCCGAGGTGTTCGCCGGGGTCCGCGCCGGCCAGCAAACCGGCGAGCGTGAGCTGGTCACCCTGTTCGGCGCGCGCGGCCGCGAGGTCGCCGCCGTCGCGCAGCTCGCCGACGAGCTACGCATGGCAGCGGTGGGCGAGACCGTCACCTACGTGGTCAATCGCAACATCAACTACACCAACGTCTGCACGTTCAAGTGCACGTTCTGTGGCTTCTCCAAGGGGCCGCTGTCGCTGAACCTGCGCGGCAAGCCGTACCTGCTCACGCTGGACGACATCGCCGCCCGCAGCCGCGAGGCGCGGGAGCTCGGCGCCACCGAGGTGTGCCTGCAGGGCGGCATCCACCCGAGCTTCGACGGCGATTTCTACGTCGCCGTGTGCCGCGCGGTGAAGGATGCCGTGCCGGACATCCATGTGCACGGGTTCACCGCGCTAGAGGTCACCGAGGGCGCGCGCCGGCTCGGTGAACCGCTGGTGGACTACCTGCGCCGGCTGCAGGCGGCCGGGCTGCGCTCGCTGCCCGGGACGGCCGCCGAGATCCTCGACGACGAGGTCCGTGCGGTGATCTGCCCCGACAAGATCACCACCGACGAGTGGCTGGAGTGCCACCGCGCCGCGCACTCCATCGGGCTGCGCTCCAACGTGACGATCATGTTCGGGTCGGTGGAGCAGCCGGTGTCCTGGGCGCGGCACCTGGTTCGTACCCGCGAGCTGCAGGCGCAGACCGGCGGGTTCACCGAGTTCGTCGGCCTGCCGTTCGTGCATATGGCGGCGCCGATCTACCTCAAGCGCGCGGCCCGTCGCGGGCCGACGTGGCGGGAGGTGCTGCTCATGCATGCGGTGGCCCGGATCGCCTACCACGGTTTGATCGACAACGTCCAGGCGTCCTGGGTGAAGCTCGGCGCGGTGGGCGCTCGACAGCTGCTGGCGGCCGGCGTCAACGACCTCGGCGGGACGCTGATGGACGAGAACATCAGCCGCGCTGCCGGGGCCACCCACGGCCAGGGCCTGACCGAGGCGGACTTCCGCGCGATCGTCGAGCCGACCGGGCGCCCCGTCGCCCAGCGCAGCACCCTGTACGAACCGGTGCTCAGCCCGACCCGGTGAGCCGCTCGAGCCGGGCCTGCACGTCGTCCAGCCGCGCCTGAAGCAGCGCGACCTCGGCCGACAGCAGCGGTACCAGCGCGGCCGACTCGAGCTCGTTCTCAACAGGCCGCGGGGCGAGCTGCGGCGAGTCGTCGCTGGTCACCGGAAGCCCGCCGGCCAGCTGGCCGAACATCGCCGGCGTGAGCGCCGGGTGGGTACCCACGCATGCGATACACGTCGGCATCAGCTGCCGCCAACCAACCGTGCCGCTGCCGGCGTCGACCAGGAACTGTGCCGCCCGGCCGCATATGCACCTGCCCAGGCGCACCGCCCTGACCTGCTGCTCCGCGTAGCGCAGGCCCCGCTCGTAGCGCAGGTACTTTCCGGACGCCGAGACCTCGAGCATCACGGTGTTGCGGTACTCCGCATCGCAGGCCAGCGCCCATGCGTCCGCCGCCTGGTGGAAGCAGTAGAAGCCGCACTCGCAGAAGCCACCGGGGCTGCTGTGCCGCATCCGGTAAGCGCAGACGGCATCAGAGCTCGACCCGTAGACGTGGGTTCGCCCCAACGTCACCCCGCTGAAGCCGGCTTCGCTGCCGTCGGCGGAGAGCATCGGGAAGGCAAGCTTGTACCCCTGCAGCGGCCGGGTCGAGCGCTCCCGAGGGGTACGGCGAACCAGCTGGCGCACCGGCTCAGGAAGCGTTGACGGGCTTGGCCATCTCGTCGGCCAGCTCCAGTCGGACCTGCTCGGAGGGCGCCGGGTTCGGCTCGGCGACCTGCTCCTGCGCGATGTCCTCTGTGACTTCGGTGACGACGACTCCGGTAGCCAGCTTGCGGCCTAGTCTCATGACGCTCTCCCAGTTTCGGTGGTCTTCTCCTCCAGGCTGCCGCCCTTGCCGCTACCTGGCGGTAAATGCTCTGTGACCTTTTCGTGACATCAATAAACGCCATGGTGGGTGGCTGTTTCACGGGCAAGTTCGGATACCGACGGATGGCGGTTCGGGCCGTATACCGTTTGGAGCATGAGCGCCGAGCCCGCCGACCACGCCTGGGTGGCCGAGACGATGCGGACCACGGTCCCCTGGGTGGGCACGTCGAAGCTCGAGTTCCAAGAGGTCTCCGCCGACCGAGCGGTGGTGGCCCTGCCCGACACGCCGCCAACGCACAACCACGTCGGCGGCCCGCACGCCGCGATGATCTTCGGTCTCGGCGAGACGGCGTCCGGCGCGGTCACCCTGGCCGCCTACGCCGACACTCTCGCCGGGGCGGTGCCGCTGGTCGTCCGTGCCGAGATCGGCTACCGCAAGCTGGCCCGCGGTCAGCTCACAGCGGAGGCGCGGATGCGCCGGCCGGTGGCCGAGGTGCTGGCGGAGCTCGAGGCCGGGCAGCGTCCGGAGTTCGCCGTCGACGTCGATGTCCGCAACGCCGAGGGCGTCACGACCGCGGAGATGACCGTGGTCTGGACGCTGCGCCCGAACCGCTGAGGCTCAGTCGCAGACGAGGGCCATCTCTGCGGCGCAGTCCGGGCATGGCTGGACGTAACCGGAGATGTCCGGGATCGGGAGCGGGGCCTCCGCGCCACAGTCAGCGCAGAGCCACCAGCCGATCGTCGTGGTCGGGATCAATACCTGCATGTCCGACAGGGTAAATCACATCACTGTCATTTTGCGCGATGGGCCCTGACCTGGGCATGATCGCTTCGAGTGGACGCCTGGCCGCGCTGAGCGCGGTGGCGTGTCCACTCGCCGCGATCAAGGCGGTCGGCGAGCGAACGGCGCCTCTCGGCAGCCCTATTGCCCGAAAGTGCCGTTCGTTCATCGGGCGGGGCTCGGGCGGGGCTCGGGCGAGGCCCGGGTGGGTGGCGAGTGGCGCCGCCGTACCACTCGCCACCCGGGCAACCGCCGTTGTGGCGGTCGGCTCCGCGCTAGCAGGTGCGCCCTCGGTTGATGCAGCTCGTCGCCAGCGCCATCAGGAACCTCGGCATGAGGTTGTGGAAGTCGCCGTGGTCGGTCTGCGGTGCGTGCCGCTGGTTCGGGAAGCTGTCGAGCGCGAAGTTCTTCCCGTTCGGCCGCTCGTAGCTCAGCACCATCCGCAGCTGCGGAACCGTGACGAACCCCGCCGGGCACGCGCCGTCCGCACCGGCGAATGCCATGTGCGTGCGGTGGTTGGCCGAGTCGAGGTTCTGGCCGTCCCAGCAGCTGGCGAAGTCGAGGATGCGCATCAGCTTGCTGCCTCTCGGGCACAGCGGGTACTTCGTCGTGACCCGGTCGGTGAAGCCGCTGCACGTCCACTGCGCCCGCGCGTTCGCCGGGCCGTTGGTCACGGTCTTGGCGTCGCCGGTGATGATCATCAGGAACCGCGGCATCGCCTTGACCTTGCTGGCGGCATTGCCCCGGAACTGGAGCTGCACGTCCGACGGCCGGATGAAGGCTCCGACGTTGCCGTCCTTGCCGCCGCCGTCGGCCTGAGCGTCCGGACCGACCTTCGACGTGTCCCGCAGCACCGGCCAGAAGTAGACCGACTTGTCGCCGAACAGGCACGTCGTGCCGCCCTGGGCCAGGTTCTCGTTGGTACTGAAGGCGTCGGCCGACGTGTTTCCCACGTAGTCGTGCACGTGCTGGGCGCCGTTGAGCTTGCCCGGAGCCACCATGTAGTTGTCGGAGTTGCGGTGGCCCCGGCGGTTGGTGCCGCACCGGGAGGTGAACATGCCGGTGGACGCCTTGGCGCCCGGCTTGGCCTCTCCCGCGCTCGGCGGTACCTGCCGGATGTCGACGAAGTCCTCCGGTGACGGCGGGCCGGCCTGGTCCCGACCGGGGAAC
>JACDBJ010000305.1 GCA_013695005.1 Pseudonocardiales bacterium | reverse complement strand
GTGCCGGGCGCGGTCGCGCTCGCGGGCCTTGCGCCGCCCACCACCGAGCCACCGCCGGATGCCGCTCCGCCTGCTCCGCAGAGCGGTGTCGGGCCGCTGCAGGGGATCGTCGTCGCGCTCGCGTTGTCCGCGCTGATCGTGTTCGGCCTCGGGAAGATGCGCCGCAAGAAGTGACTGCCAGCGGCGGCTAGAGCCTGCGGAGCACGGCGACCACTCGCCCGAGCACGGTGGCTTCCTCGCCGGGAATCGGCTGGTAGGCGGGGTTCTGGGGGAGCAGCCACACCTTGCCGTCGCGCCGCTTGAACGTCTTCACCGTCGCCTCGCCGTCGATCATCGCGGCCACGATGTCGCCGTTGTCGGCCACCGGCTGCTGCCGTACGACGACCCAGTCGCCGTCGGTGATGGCCGCGTCGACCATCGAGTCGCCCTTGACCGTCAGCAGGAACAGGGTGCCCTCGCCGACGATCTCGCGGGGGAGCGGGAACACGTCCTGGACGGCTTCCTCGGCCAGGATCGGGCCGCCGGCGGCGATCGCGCCGAGCACCGGCACGAAGGTCGGCGTCGGGCGCTGCGCCCGCAACTGCTCGGCCTCCTCCGCGCTGAGCTCGTTGCCGTCGTCAGGCGCCCGGACGTCGACCGCGCGGGTGCGGTTGGGGTCGCGGCGCAGGTAGCCCTTGCGTTCCAGAGCGCGCAGCTGGTGGTGCACCGAGGAGGTCGACGTCAGCCCGACGGCGTCGCCGATCTCCCGGACGCTCGGCGGGTAGCCGAAGCGCTCCACCCAGTCCCGGATCACCTCCAGCACCTTGCGCTGCCGCAGCGTCAGCCCGGCGTTCTCGGACTCCTGCGGGTCCGGGAAGGCGTGCACCTCGGCGGGCACCGAGGTCTCGGGATCCTCCGGTGAGCCGACTGCCATGGTCGCCGCCCTCCTGTCGGTGTCGGCCGGGATGCTGGCCGGACGCTGGTGACGGGGCTGCGCGGGTGTCCCGTCGCTGGCGAACGCTAGACCCGATCACCGTCTCGATCAAACACATGTTCGAACGACACGCCCACAGATCTCGATTTTGTCCGGGTGCGATGGTAGACAACTCGCACAGGCGTTCGATCGAACGTCTGTGCGAGTCACGAGGAGGACCGATGGTCATGCGGACGGACCGGCGGACACAGCGAGGGGTCGAGATCGCCGGCCAACTGACGGTGACGCGCACGCCGCGTCGGCCGGGTGTGGCGCGTCCGCCGATGCATCCGGGGCCGCTCCCTTCCAGGCCCGGTCCGTCGGCCCCACGGTCGGCGCCGCTGCCCCCGCTCCCGCCCACAATCGCGCGGCCAGTACGCCGGCCGCATCGCCGTGCCTTTGCCGCGGACCCGCATTACGCGCCGGCCCCCAGACCGATGGTGCGGCCGACCACTGCTCAGGTCGCGCGGCGGCGGCGGGCGGTGGCGTTGATGTTGGTCGCCCCGGTCACGCTGGCGGTGGTCGTGTTGCTCGGGCAGCTCGCGCACGTGGCGCAGGTGGCCGCGGTCCCGGATGAGACCGTGGCTGTCCAGGTCGCCGAAGGCGAGTCGCTGTGGCAGCTCGCGCGCCGCGCAGCGCCGCAGGCCGACCCCGGCGCGGTAGTTGAACGAATCGTCGAGGTCAACGGACTGGAATCCGCGGCGGTAACGCCCGGACAGGTGGTCCTAGTGCCGACTGGGTAGCAAACCCCCACATCTTGTGGTTACATGTATGTAGTTCATCCACAGGTTGGGTCTAGTGCGGCGGAGGTCGGGATATGAGATGCCCGTTCTGTCGCCAGCCCGACTCGCGAGTGATCGACTCACGTGAGGTGGACGAGGGCCAGACGACCCGCCGGCGGCGGTCGTGCCCGGAGTGCGGCCGGCGGTTCACCACCGTCGAGGAGGCCGTGCTGTCCGTGGTCAAGCGCAGCGGTGTCACCGAGCCGTTCAGCCGCGAGAAGGTGGCGCGCGGCGTGCGCCGCGCCTGCCAGGGAAGGCCGGTCGACGAGGACGCGTTGCAACAGTTGGCGCACCGTGTCGAGGAGACCGTCCGCGCCGGTGGTGCGGCGGAGGTGCCCAGTCACGAGGTAGGCCTGGCGATCCTTGGCCCACTGCGCGAGCTGGACGAGGTGGCATATCTGCGGTTTGCCAGCGTCTACCGGTCGTTCTCCTGCATCGAGGACTTCGAGAAGGAGATCGCCGACCTGCGGGGACCGGACGAACCGCTCATCCCCGGTGGGCATCCCGGTCGCTGAGCGCGAGATCCAGCTGAACTAGTCGAGAGGGACTGAGGAGCATGGCGGAGAGCACGGTTGGGTCGGCCGGCAGTGCTGCCACGGGTCGCGACGACAAGCGCAAGCGGGGCGACGGGCTGTCGATCCAGCGTGTCCACACTACCGCGGGGGTGCACCCCTACGACGAGGTGACCTGGCAGCGGCGCGACGTCGTGATGACCAACTGGCGTGACGGCACCGTTAACTTCGAGCAGCGCGGCGTGGAGTTCCCGGACTTCTGGTCGGTGAATGCCACCAACATCGTCACCAGCAAGTACTTCCGCGGTGCGGTCGGCAGCGACACCCGCGAGTCGACCCTGCGTCAGCTCATCGACCGGGTCGTCCTGACGTACCGGCGTGCCGGTGAGGAGCACGGCTACTTCGCCACCCCCGACGACGCCGAGATCTTCGAGCACGAGCTGACGTGGGCGTTGCTGCATCAGGTCTTCTCGTTCAACTCCCCGGTGTGGTTCAACGTCGGTACG
>JACDBJ010000515.1 GCA_013695005.1 Pseudonocardiales bacterium | reverse complement strand
CGCCCGTACCCGGTCCACCCCAGCCGCCCATGCCGCCGCCGGCACCTGGCCCACCCGGTCCAGCTCCGCCCATCCCACCCATGCCCCAGCTGCGCTGACGCGCTAGCGGAGGCCGACCTCGACGCGGAGCTCGTCGAGCAGGCCTGCGGGATCCTGGGCCTCGGGCAGTCCGTGCGAGGCGAACCAGCCGGCGACGTTGCACACGTCCCGCTCCAGGAACCGCGGGCCCTGCGGGTTGCTGACCACCTCGACCACCTGCGGCAGGTCGATCATCACCAGCCGGCCCTCGTGCACCAACAGGTTGTACGCGGACTGGTCGCCGTGCGTCAGGCCGAGCGCCGCGATCCCGCGGAGCATGGCCACCAGCTGGCCCCACAGGTCACGAAGCTCGCTGGGCGCGGCGCGGTACTGCGCAAGCTGCGGCGCGGCGACGCCGTCCGCCGAGCCGACGAACTCCAGTAGTACCTCCGTACCGTCGCGCTGCACGGGGTAGGGCACGGCCACCTCCGCCGTCCACAGCCGGCCGAGCGCGGCGAACTCCGCGGCGGCCCACTGCTCGGCGAGCAGGCTGCGGCCGAAGGACGTCCGGGTGGCCATCGCCCTGGTCTCGCGCGACCGCCGCACCCGCCGGCCTTCCAGATATCCCGCGTCCCGGTGGAACAGCCGGTGATCCGCGCCGCGGTACCTCTTCGCCGCCAACAGGCACCGCCGGTCGGTGTCGGGGACGCCGCGCTCCAGCAGGTGGACCTCGGCCTCCTTGCCGGTCTTCAGGACGCCGTACTCGGTGTCGACGGCGGCCGCCTCGGTGACGACCCAGTCCGGTCGCGGGCGTGGACCGTGCTGGGCGTCTGGCCAGGTCGACCAGCGGTCACCCGCCGGATGGTCCTCGGGGTCGGGTGCGAGCCGCTGCGCGCGGCGCGCCGGCGGTGGGTCGTCGTCGAAGCATTGCCGGCGTCGACGTACAGGTTCGTGATCGAAGTCGTGCTGCTGCACGGTGGGGTCTCCTGAAAAGCGAAGGGGTGCGCCCCACCGGCGCCGGTCTTACGGGCTCAGCCGGGAGGGGCGGGGGGACGGGCGCGTGCCACGTCCCTGGCAGTCGTAGACATCACGCACCTCCCTCGCGCTCGAAGCCGGTCAGCAGAATGCGGCATCGCCGACGCGTGCCGCAACGGGTTTTCGCCGGTCATCGGCCGGGTGGGTAAGGTCAGCCCTCATGGAACTGATGGGCGCATACGAGCAGGCGCTGGACAGCAGCGGCCGCATCGTGCGCAGTATCCGATCGCACCACCTCGGCCGCGAGACGGCGTGCGAGGGATGGAACGTCTACGACGTGCTCGGCCACCTCATCGGCACCACCCTGATGTACGGCGCGGGCGGGCTGTCCGACGGCGAGAAGCTCGAGTCGGCGGAGATCGGCAGCGACCCCGGCTGGACGTTCGCGCTCGCGGCGAAGACGGCGCTGGACACCTTCGCGGCTCCGGGTGCGATGGAGCAGACCTTCCGGACTCCGGCGGGCGAAGTGCCCGGCAGCGTCGCGCTCGGCCTCGCGCTCACCGAGGCGGCGGTGCACGGCTGGGACATCGCCACCGCGTCGGGCAAGAGCGGCACGATCGACGTCGAGGTCGCCGAGTCCCTGCTGGCGTTCCACAGGTCCGAGTCCGCCCCCGAGTGGCGCAGCGGTCCCGGTGCGTTGTTCGGGCCGCAGGTTCCAGTCGGCGACGACGCGTCACCCTCAGACCGTCTCGTGGCTTTCCTCGGTCGTCGGCCGAAGGTCGTCGTTCCCGCGCCCGGTCTGCCGCCCTCCACCCGCTAACCGGCGCGACCGCTACCGACGGTCGTCGCTACGCTCCGAGTCGTGCTCACCAGGATGTCTTCGCTGTTCCTGCGGACGCTGCGCGACGACCCCGCCGACGCTGAAGTCCCCAGCCACCGGCTGCTCGTGCGCGCCGGCTACGTCCGGCGGATCGCGCCGGGGATCTACTCCTGGCTGCCGCTCGGCCTGCGCGTGCTGCGCAACGTCGAGCAGGTCGTCCGCGAGGAGATGGACGCCATCGGCGCCCAGGAGATCCAGTTCCCCGCGCTGCTGCCGCGCGAGCCCTACGAGGCGACCGGCCGCTGGACCGAGTACGGTCCGAACCTGTTCCGGCTCCAGGACCGCAAGGGCGGCGACTACCTGCTCGGACCCACTCACGAGGAGCTGTTCGCGCTCACCGTGAAGGGCGAGCTCAGCAGTTACCGGGACTACCCGGTGATCCTCTACCAGATCCAGACGAAGTACCGCGACGAGGAACGCCCCCGTGCCGGCATCCTGCGCGGCCGGGAGTTCCTGATGAAGGACTCCTACTCCTTCGACCTCGCCGACGACGGGCTTGCGCAGTCCTACCAGCTGCACCGCGACGCCTACGTCAAGATCTTCGACCGGCTCGGGCTGCGGTATGTGATCGTCTCGGCGATGTCCGGCGCGATGGGCGGCTCGCAGTCCGAGGAGTTCCTCGCCGAGTCCGAGACCGGTGAGGACACCTTCGTGCGCAGCCCGGAGTCCGGCTACGCCGCCAACGTCGAGGCCGTGACCACGCCCGCGCCGCCTGAGCAGTCCATCGAGGACAAACCGGCCGCGGCCGTGCACCACACCCCGGACACCCCGACGATCGACTCGCTGGTCGAGTTTCTCAACAGCCCCGAATTTTCTGGGCACGGCCTGGGTCGCGAGTTCACCGCGGCCGACACGCTGAAGAACGTCATGGTCAAGACGCGGCTGCCCGGCTCGCAGGAGTGGGAGCTGCTGGGCGTCGGAATTCCCGGCGACCGTGACGTCGACATGAAGCGGCTGGAGGCGGCGCTGGCGCCGGCCGAGGTGGCGCTGCTCGACGACGCCGACTTCGCCGCCAGCCCGTTGCTGGCCAAGGGTTACATCGGGCCGGGCGCACTGGCCGCGAACGGGGTTCGCTACCTGGTCGACCCGCGGATCGTGCGCGGCACGGCGTGGGTCACCGGCGCCGACAAGCCAGACCACCACGTAGTCGACCTCGTCGCGGGCCGCGACTTCACCCCGGACGGCACGATCGAGGCCGCCGAGGTGCGCGCCGGCGACCCGTCACCGGACGGCGCAGGCGAGCTGGTGGCCGCTCGGGGCATCGAGATCGGGCACATCTTCCAGCTCGGCCGCAAGTACACCGACGCGTTCGCACTGGACGCCCTCGGCCCCGACGGCAAGCCGGTACGCATCACGATGGGCTCCTACGGCATCGGGGTGTCGCGGCTGGTCGCGGCCATCGCCGAGCAGAGCCACGACGACATCGGCCTGGTCTGGCCGCGGGAGATCTCCCCGGCAGACGTGCACATGGTGATCGCCGGCAAGGACGACACGATCCGCGAAGGAGCCGAGCAGTTGGCCGCCGGGCTGGACTCGGCCGGACTGCGCGTGCTGCTGGACGACCGCAACGCCTCACCGGGGGTGAAGTTCGCCGACGCCGAGCTCATCGGGGTGCCGACGATCGTGGTGGTCGGCCGCGGGCTGGCCTCCGGTGTCGTAGAGGTCAAGGACCGCCGCTCCGGCGAGCGGACCGAGGTCGCCGTCGACTCCGCCGTGGAGCACCTCGTCGAGCTCTCCAGCAAGCACTGACCACGCCGCAGCCGAGACCAAGATCGCCGATTCGGTGCCAAAACGTACGCTGAGCGCGCGTTTTCCTGCCGAAACGGTGATCACCGGGGCGGGGCCCGGTGATCAGTCAGGGTTGTAGGGCGGCGCTTCACCCCAACCCCAGCGGGGCACGGGTGCGGCCGCCGGCGGCGTCGTACCAGGTTGCGAGTTCACCATGCCGATGCGTGAGCCCCACTCGACGTAAGCCACGAACGCCGACCGGAACTCCGGGTCGTCGGGCAGGCCGGCCTCGTCGGCGGCGTCGGCGATCAACGCCGCCCAGCGGGCGCGCTGCTCCGGCGTGATCGACAGGCCGATGTGGTGACGGAGCATCGCCGGGTAGCCGCCGTGCTCGTCGGTGTAGGCCGGCGGGCCACCACACACCTCACCCAGCCAGAGGGCGACGTTGTGCGCGTGCTCGGGACCGACGTGGGCGAACACCGGGCTCAACACCGGGTCGGCGTGAACGTGCCGGTAGAACACCTCGGTCAACCGGTCGAAGGCCGCAGCGCCTCCGGCCCACTCGTACAAGGTCGGTAGGGTAGCCAACAACGCCTCCTCTGCAACGATGTAATCACCGGCATCGTACGCCGAACGAGACGGTAGGTTCACGCCCGTGAGCACCATGTCGGAGTGGATCGATGCCGTGTGCGCCGAGCTTGACCTCGAGCTGGCCGACCCGCAGGCCAGTACGACGCTCGTGCTCGACCTCACGGCCGACGTCGCGCACGGAGTCGCCCGACCCGCCGCGCCCGTGACCGCCTTCCTGGTCGGGCTCGCCGCCGGCCGCGCCGACGACCCCGACGCCGCCACCGCAGCCCTCGCCCAGCGGGTGCGCGAGCTGGCGAGCTCCTGGAAGCCCTCCGAGCCCGACGGCGACTGAGGCCGCGTAGCCGAGATGCCCACGCTGGTCGGAGCCGTCCTGCGGGTCGGCCGCGCACTGCACCTG
>JACDBJ010000250.1 GCA_013695005.1 Pseudonocardiales bacterium | reverse complement strand
AGCCGGAGTTCGGCGCCCGGCCGCTGCGCCGCACGATCGGCCGCGAGCTGGACAAGCCGCTGGCGAAGATGCTGCTCGGCGGAGAGGTCCGCAGCGGTCAGCGGGTCACGGTGACCGTCGTGGACGGTCGGCTGAACCTGAGTAGCAGCTAGCTGGTCGTGACCGCCCGCGCCGCCTGCGGTCGGGCCACCGCGTCCCGCAGCGCCGCCGCGGCTGCGTCGACGTCCGGCGGTGTCGCGTCCAGGAGGTCGAGCGCCTGGTCCAGCGTCTGGCGCAGTGCCTGGTACTCGGCGACCCTGGCCGCGAGCTCGGCGTTCATGCTCCACATCTCGACGAACACCTCGACCTTGGAGCGCAGCACCCACGGGTCGAAGGGCTTGGTGATGTAGTCCACGGCACCGGCCTGGTAGCCGCGGAACGCCAGCCGAGCGTCGTAGCCCTCGGCGGTCAGGAAGATGATCGGGATGTTGCGGGTGCGCTCGCGCTGTTTGATGTGGCCGGCCGTCTCGTAGCCGTCCATGCCGGGCATGTTCGCGTCCAGCAGGATCGCGGCGAAGTCTTCCAGCAGCAGCCGCTTGAGCGCCTCATCGCCGGTCGTCACCGGCACGGTCTGCACGGGCAGGCCTTGCAGGATCGCCTCGAGGGCGATCAGGTTCTCCCTGCGGTCGTCGACGAGCAGGACCTTCGCGACCTGGCCTGCGGTCACTGCTGCACCTTCGCTCCGGGCTCGCCGGCCTTCCGGCTCACCCAGGACGCCATGACCGCCAGCAGCTCGTCGAGGTCGACCGGCTTGGTGATGTAGGCGTCGGCACCCGCCGCCAGGCTCGATGCCTTGTCCTGCGGTGTGGCCTTCGCGGTGAGGAAGACGACGGGGAGCTCGGCGCCGCCGGGCAGGGCCCTGACCCGCCGGGTCGTCTCGTTGCCGTCGAGGTCCGGCATCATCGCGTCCATCAGGACGATGTCTACCTCAGGGTGCTCGTTGAGCAGCAGGATGCCCCCCGCACCGTTGTCGGCGTAGAGCACCGTCATCCCGTGCAGTTCCAGGGCACTGGTCAGGGCGAAGACGTTGCGGACGTCGTCGTCCACGATCAGCACGGTGACGCCGTCGAGGCGTTGCTTGGACGTGCTCGCCCCCGCCGTTCCCGCAATCGCCGGCCGCAGCATGGGGGTGTCGGCTGCGGGCACGCCGGCGCCGTTGGCGTCGCTCGACCGCACCGCAGGAGTGCGGCTCGCCGCCGACGGTGTGATGGCCGGCATCGACTCCGGCAGGTAGAGCGTGAAGGTCGATCCCCGTCCCGGCACGGACTCCACGGTGAGCGCACCGCCGAGCAGCCGGGCGAGCTCGCGGCTGATCGACAGGCCGAGTCCGGTGCCGCCGTACTTGCGGCTCGTCGTGCCGTCCGCCTGCTGGAACGCCTCGAAGATCATCGCGAGCTTCTCCCCCGCGATGCCGATGCCGGTGTCGCGTACGGAGAACGCCAGCACGCCGGGAGCGTCGTCGAGGGTGGCTACGCCGAACTCCATCCCAGCGGCCGCCGGTGTGACGCGCAGGGTGACCCGGCCGGACTCGGTGAACTTGACCGCGTTGGACAGCAGGTTGCGCAGGATCTGCTGCAGCCGCTGGGTGTCGCTGACGATGCTGCGCGGCGCATCGTCGGAGATGTCGAGTAGCAGCTCAAGGCCTTTTTCCTCGGCCTGCGGCCGGAACGCCTGCTCGACGTCGCCGCCCACCTCGGCGAGGTCGACCGGCCCGAGCTCGATGCGCACCCGGCCGGCCTCGATCTTGGACAGGTGGAGGATGTCATCGATCAGCAGCAGCAGGTCTGAGCCGGCGTTGTGGATGGTGTTGGCGAACTCGATCTGCTTGTCGGACAGGTTGCGCTCCGGGTTCTGCGACAGCAGCCGGGCCAGCAGCAACAGCGAGTTCAACGGCGTGCGCAGCTCGTGGCTCATGTTCGCCAGGAACTCCGACTTGTACTGGCTGGCCAGCGCGAGCTGCTGGGCGTTCTCCTCCACCCTGCGCCGGGCGGCCTCGATCTCCAGGTTCTTGATCTCGATGTTGCGGTTCTGCTCGGACAGCAGCTCCGCTTTCTCCTCCAGCTCGGCGTTGGTGCGCTGCAGCTCGGCGGACTGGTCCTGGAGCTCGAGCGTGAGCCGCTGGGACTGGCCCAGCAGCTCCTCGGTGCGCCGGTTCGCCTGGATCGTCTTGATCGCGACGCCGACGGTGACCATCAGCCGCTCGAGGAAGGTCAGGTGCAGCTCGGAGAACTCCGTCACCGACCCGAACTCGACGACGCCGAGGGCCTCACCCTCGAACAGCACCGGCAGGATGACAACGGCCGTCGGCTCCACCGGGCCGAAGCCCAGCCGCATCGGCAGGTAGCCGGCAGGAACGTCGCTGACCACGATGGTCTGCTTGGACGCGCCCGCCTGACCGACCAGCCCCTGCCCCGGGTCGAACCGGACCGGTGCGCCGGGCTTGTTCGGCCCGTACCCGCCGCGCAACCGCCATTCGGCCAGCTTGCCGTCCTCGTCCTCGTCGGCGAGAAAGACCGTTCCGACCTGGGCGTTGACCAGCGGCGAGACCTCGTCCATGATCATCTGGCAGACCTCGTTGAGGTCCCGCTGGCCCTGCATCAGGCCACCGATGCGCGCGAGGTTGGAGTCCAACCAGCCCTGCTCGGCGTTCTCCTTGGTCGTCTCGCGGAGCGTGACGATCATCTGGTTCAGGTTGTGCTTGAGCTCTGCGACCTCACCGCTGGCCTGTACGCCGATGTGCTGGGTCAGGTCGCCGAGGGTCACCGCGGTGGACACGCCTGCGATCGCGCGCAGCTGGATGGTCAGCGTGGACGCGAGCTGGTTGACGCTCTCGGTGAGGTCCCGCCAGGTGCCGGCGACGCCCTTCACCTGGGCCTGGCCACCGAGCTTGCCCTCGGTGCCCACCTCGCGGGCGACCCGCGTCACCTCGTCGGCGAACGACGAGAGCTGGTCGACCATCGTATTCACGGTGTTCTTCAGGGCGAGGATCTCGCCCAACGCGTCCACGGTGATCTTCTGGCTCAGGTCACCCTTGGCCACCGCCGTGGCGACCTGGGCGATGTTGCGGACCTGGCCGGTGAGGTTGGAGGCCATGTAGTTGACGTTGTCAGTCAGGTCCCGCCACGTGCCGGCGACACCCTTCACCTGCGCCTGCCCACCGAGCTTGCCCTCAGTGCCCACCTCACGGGCCACCCGCGTCACCTCGTCGGCGAACGACGAGAGCTGGTCGACCATCGTGTTCACCGTGCTCTTCAGCGCCAGGATCTCACCGCGGGCGTCGACGGTGATCTTCTGGCTCAGGTCACCCTTGGCCACCGCCG
>JACDBJ010000242.1 GCA_013695005.1 Pseudonocardiales bacterium | reverse complement strand
CCGCAGGACACATGCACGCGCACGATCGAGGCCTCGCGTACGACCTTTCCAACCTGCTCGGCCGGCGACGGATGCTGGGCCTGATCGCCGGCGCCGGGCTGGCGTCCGTCGTCGGATGCTCGACCGGGTCGAGCACCAGCTCCGGCACGACCTCGCAGGCCACCTCGGCGGGCGCCGCGACCGGCACCGCCGCTGCATGCGCCGGCGACATCCCCGAGGAGACGGCCGGCCCCTTCCCCGGCGACGGCTCCAACGGGCCGAACGTCCTGAACCAGAGCGGCATCGTGCGCAGCGACATCCGCTCCAGCTTCGGTGGCTCGTCCGCAACCGCCGGCGGCGTCCCACTCACGATCAACCTCACCGTGCAGGACAGCTCCAAGGGCTGCGCGCCGCTGGTCGGCGCCGCGGTCTACCTGTGGCACTGCGACCGCGACGGGCAGTACTCGCTGTACTCGCGGGGCGTCACCGGCGAGAACTACCTACGCGGCGTCCAGGAGGCCGACGCCAACGGAGCGGTCAGCTTCACCAGCATCTTCCCGGCCGCGTACTCCGGCCGTTGGCCGCACATCCACTTCGAGGTCTACCCGAGCCTGGCGAAGGCGACGGCGCAGGGCAACAAGATCGCGACGTCGCAGCTAGCGTTGCCGGAGGACGTCTGCAAGGCGGTCTACGCCACCGACGGCTACGCCAGCAGCGTGCAGAACATCGCGCGAACCTCGCTGGCCAACGACAACGTCTTCCGCGGCGACTACCAGAGCCAGCTCGCCGCCGTCAGCGGCAGCGTGTCCAGCGGCGTGGTGGCCAGCCTCGCTCTGCCGGTGAGCTAACGCTCGCGGCGACAAGATCCGGCTCCTACGCTGTGGGGCATGCTGCTCAACGGGCTCAACCACGTCGGCACGCTCACCAACGACAGTGACGCGCTGCACGAGTTCTACCGCGAGGTGTTCGACGCGACGGTGTCGCGCGACGGGCAGGAGGAGCCGGGCGTGCGGCTGTCGTTCATCGACATCGGGCCGAAGACGCAGCTCAACGTGTTCGAGATCGAGGGCAACGCCGAGGCGCATCGCCAGAAGCCGATGTTCGGACGGGGCCGCATCGACCACCTCGGGCTGGAAGCCGCGTCGCTGGAAGCGTTCGAGGAGATCCGCCGCAGGCTGATCGCGCGGGGAGCGGCCGACGAGTTCGTGACCGACTTCGGGCCGGTGCTCAGCCTGTTCTTCACCGACCCCGACGGGCTGGAGGGCGAGGTGCTCGTGGCCAACCCGGACGCCCAGCCGGGTGTGGAGAACCCGCCCGGGACGCCGGCCGCTCGGTACGTGAAGTAGGAGACCCGACTTGGTGGAGGTGCTCGAACGCGGCGGCATTTTCTTTCTGTACCGGCCGAAGGTGGGCCTCGCCGGCGTCCGCGGGTTGGACGATGTCTAGCGCCTGTCCGTGATTCTCAAGCCGAAGGACCGGCCGCGCTGGCGGCATGTCGTCATCGGTCGCAAGCGGCTGCCGGAGCCCGACGAGCACGAGCGGATCTGGGGCTTCGTGGACGTGGTCGGCGACACCGTGGCCGACCTGGCCGACGAGCTCGACCCGCGAACCTACGAGACCCGCACCCGAGGCACCCGCACGCAGGCGCCGGCGCGGCCGGCAGGCGAGGGCGTCTACGTCATCGCCCCGCACGACGGCCACACCCACCTCGCCTGGGCCCTGGAGCTGCCGGAGCGGCCGGGACCGGTGCAGCACGAGCTGAACATCGGCCAGGACGTGAGCTTGATCATCGCGGTGCGCAACCCCGACGCCGACGGCTGGCCGTACCAGCGGCGACCCACGTATCCGGAGAGCCTGCGAGAACGCTTCGGCGACCGCCGGTTCGCTCCGCTGGACCCGCCGGACTTCCTCGACTACGCCGGCACCGAGGTCGTGCTGATCGGCGCGTCACGTGATCCGGAGGGCGAGCTCGACGTCGATCTGGAGCCGCAGCCTGAGACCGAGGAGACAGCGGATGTGTTCAGCGAGCTGAAGCTGCAGCGTGGCGTGCATCCGCTCCGGCCGCTGCTCACCGGCGAGTGGCAGTAGCGGCTCAGTGAGCCGGCTCCTTCAGCTCGACGAACAGTGAGTGCGACTCGGTCGTGCCGATGTTCTCGCCGATGTGCTCCTGCGCCGGCACCCAACCGGCGTCGTGCGCGACCTTCTCGAGCTCGTGCGTCTTCCCGTTGACCGTCAGCCGCCGCTGAAACGTGGTCAGGGGGATGATCACCATGTCCGGGTGCGAATGCAGGGACGTCTTGTCGCCCGGCTTGTCCCGGTACTCCAGGACTCGAACGCGGTCGTTCTCGAAGACGACCGAGTAGAACTGCGGATCGGTCTTGCACGGGTCCGTGGACATCCGACACTCCGTTCATGGGATTTGAGTACCATGATGGACAGTACGATACCATCAGTGTCGATGGCAACCCCGTACGAACTGACCGGCCGGCGCCACCAGAAGGCCCGCACCCGCGACGCCCTGGTGGCGGCGACGCGCGAGCTCCTGGCCCAGGGCGTCGACCCGACCGTCGAGGACGCGGCGGCGGCTGCGGCCGTCTCGCGGACCACCGCCTACCGCTACTTCCCCAACCAGCGCACCCTGCTCGTCGCCGCCTACCCCGAGATCGACCAGGCATCGCTGCTGCCCGACGACGCCCCGACCGACCCGGAGGCCCGGCTCGAGCTGGTGCTCCAGGGCGCGATCCGCATCGTGCTGGACTGGGAGCCGCAGCTGCGGGCGTCGCTGCGCCTGTCACTGGAACCCGGCCAGAGCCCGACAGCACCGGTCATGCGCCGGGGTCGGGCCATCGGCTGGATCGAGGAGGCGCTGGCGCCGCTGGCCGAGTCCGACCCGCAGCTGGACCGGCACGGCCTCGCCGTGGCGATCCGGGCGGCCACCGGCATCGAGGCGTTCATCTGGATCGTCGACGTCGCCGGCCTGCCCCGCAAGGAAGCCGCCGAGACCCTGCGATGGACGGGGCTGGCGCTGCTCCGCTCGGCGCTGGCCGACGGGGCGCCGCGGTGATCGGTTTGGCCGGGGCGGCCGCGGGTACGCCATCGGCATGGAGCGTGGGAACACCAAGCATTCGCCGTTGCAGGACGACGAGCTCAAGGCGGAGCTGAGCGGGCAGCTCGGTTCAGCCGGCGGGCACCGGGAGGAATGGGTCGACCCCGAGCCACCCGCTGACGACGATCCGCTCGTGGCGGAGACCGGCCGTGAGGACCCAGCGGCTGACGAGCCGGGCTGAGCCCATGACACGCCGGTCAGCGTGGATGACCAGCTGAGCCTGCTGGAGCAGTCCGCCGCCTGACCGAGGGCTGTGCGATCGGGAACGGACGACCCGTTTGCACGCGGGCGTGCAACACCTCCGTGAGGATTGGCCGATTCTCCGAGCTCGGTCGAGCCATGGGAAGGCGGGGCTGAATCATGGACGCACCGCGCATCGTCGGCGTCGCCGGTGGGGTCGGCACGACCACGCTGGCCACCGCGTTGTGGGCACACGACGGCGGGCGCGATACCGAGCCGAGCGTCGACGTGCTCGCCTGCCGCTGCACCGGAGACAGCCTGCGAC
>JACDBJ010000241.1 GCA_013695005.1 Pseudonocardiales bacterium | reverse complement strand
CTCGCAGGGCGAGCTCGGGCAGCACCGTCATCCCGAGGCCGGCGACGACCAGCGCCTGCACGGCGACGTAGTCGTCGGTGGTGAACCGGATCCGCGGCGTGAACCCCGCCTCGGCGCACAGCCATAGCAGGTGCGCGCGGCACCGCTCGCACCCGGCGATCCAGTCCGCGTCGGTGTGCGCGTCCAGCCGGGCCGGCCACCGCTTGGCTGCAGGGCCCACCAAGTGCAGCCGGTCCTCACCGAGCGGGGTCAACCGCAGGTCGGCGCCGTCACCGCTGCCCTGCTCGGGCCGGTGCCGGAAGATCACCGCGGCGTCCACCTCGCCGGCGCGAAGCTGCGCCAGGGCCTCCGGCGGCTCGGCCTCGGTCAGCTCCAGCCGCAGCGCGGGGTGGGCGGTGCGCATTCGGGCGGCGGCCGCCGGGATCAAGGTGCTCAGCGCGGAGGGAAACGCCGCCAGCCGCACGGTCCCGGCCCGCAGGCCGACGTGTTCGGCGAGCACCGCCTCGGCGGCCGCCACCCGGCCGATGATCTCCTGCGCGCGCTGGGCAAGCAGCGTGCCAGCCTCGGTGAGCCGCACGCCACGGCCGACCCTGCGCAGCAGCACCGCGCCGGTCTCCGCCTCCAGGCGCGCCAGGTGATGGCTGACCGACGGCTGCGCATAGTGCAGCGCCTTGGCCGCCGCGGTCACCGACCCGTGTTCGGCCACCGCGGCCAGCACCCGCAGCCGGGTCAGGTCAAGCATGCACGGAATCTATCTGATTGAGCGAGAACTGACATTTGATCAATCGGTTCTTCTGGGGCATCGTCGCCCAGGTGGACGCACCGAGCTTTGCCGACATCGTGGCCGCGCAGACAACGATCGCCCCGCACCTGCCGGCCACCCCGGCGTGGTCGGCGCCCGCGCTGGACGCCGCGGTCGGGTGCAACGTCATGCTCAAGCACGAGCACGTGCAGCCCACCGGCGCGTTCAAGGTCCGTGGCGGCGTCGTGCTGCTCGCCGGGCTGGACGCTGCGCAGCGCGCTCGCGGTCTGGTCGCGTGCTCGACCGGCAACCACGGCCAGTCCGTCGCCTATGCGGCGGCAACCTTCGACGCCCCGTGCCGGATCGTGCTGCCCGGCCCGGCCAACCCGACCAAGGTGCGGGCGCTGCGGGCGCTCGGCACCGACGTCCAGGAGCACGGCGACACCCTCGAGGACGCCAGCTCGCACGCGCGCGCCATCGCCGCGTCGGAGGGGATGCGGTTCGTCCACCCCGCCGACGACCCGGCGCTGATCGCCGGCGTTGCAACGCTCTACGTCGAGCTGCTCGCCGCCGCCCCGGAGCTGGACTACCTGCTGGTGCCGGTCGGCGGTGGCAGTGGCGCGGCCGCGGCCTGCCTCGTGACCGAGGCGCTCGCTCCGCGCTGCCGCGTGATCGGCGTGCAGTCGGCGGCGTCACCCGCGGCGCACGACTCGTGGCTTGGCGGCGAGCTGCTCAAGCGCCCGAACCGAACGAGCGTCGAGGGGTTGGCCACCGGGGCCGGATTCGCCACGACTCAGCGCATCATGCGCGGCCGGCTCCACGACTTCGTGCTGGTCACCGATGCCGAGGTGCGCGCCGCCCAACTACTACTGCTCACCCATGCGCACACCGTCGCCGAGGGCGCCGGGGCCGCCGGTTTGGCTGGCCTGCTGGCGTTGCGCGAGCGGCTCGCCGGGCACCGGGTCGGCGTCGTGGTGACGGGCGGAAATGCCTCGCCCGCCGAGCTGCTGAACGTGCTCGACCAGCGCCGCGCGGCCGCATGACCATCAAGGTCAGCCGCGAGTACAGTCGGGTGTACTAAGGCCGGCAGTAGGCCCGAGGAGGACCAAAGTGCGTGGCTCAAGCAACCCGGCGTTCCGCAACCTGCCCGTGGGGCAGCAGGGCGGTTACGCCACCTTCAATCGCAACGCGGGGGCTGCCGGCGGGATGGCCGGCGCCACGGACATGTACGCCTCGGGGGCCGACTACGGCCGCGCGGCCGCAGGCGAGCGTCCGCTGACCGTGGACGACGTCGTCTCCAAGACGGCCGTCGTCGTCGGGGTCACCGTGGTGGCCGGTGTGATCACCGCCGTGGCTCAGGCGTACTTCCTGGCCATCCCGGCGTTGATCGTCGGGCTGGTCCTCGCTCTGATCATCATCTTCCGACAGAGCATGAACCCCGCGCTGATCCTGGGCTACGCCGTGGCAGAGGGCGTGCTGCTCGGCGCCATCACCGGCGCGCTGGAGTTCTCGGGCACGCAGTTCGAGGGCATCGGTTTCCAGGCGATCATCGGCACGTTCGGGGTGTTCTTCGGCATGCTGGTCGTCTACAAGACCGGCGCTGTCCGGGTGACGCCCCGGTTCACCAAGTGGCTGATGGGCGCCTTGATCGGCGTCGTCGTGCTGATGCTCGCCAACTTCGTCGCGAGCTTCTTCACCACCGGCGGCCTCGGGCTGCGGGACGGCTCACCGCTGGCCTACCTGTTCAGCATCGTGGTCATCGGCGTTGCCGCGTTCATGCTGCTGCTGGACTTCGACGGCGCGGACAAGGCGGTCAAGGCCGGTGCGCCGGCCAAGGTGGCCTGGTACATCGCCTTCGGGCTGCTGGTCACGCTGGTCTGGCTGTACCTGGAGATCCTGCGGCTGCTGAGCTACCTGCGCGAGTAGC
>JACDBJ010000181.1 GCA_013695005.1 Pseudonocardiales bacterium | reverse complement strand
CTGGTGATCTGGGCGGTGATCAGTATCGCCACGCTGTCGCTGATCTACCCGTGGTGGATCTGGGTGGCCGGCCCGTGGGGCGCGGTGATCCTCGCCGGCTACATCGGCTCCCGCGTCGTCCGTTCATAGCCCCGCCCCGATCGTTGGCGCTGCGCTCGTCCGGTCGAGCGGGCGGGCCTAAACTCCCAGGTGATGGCGGATCTGTCCCCGTACGCGCAGCTGGTGGGACGTGTCCCGGTGCGGCTGGCCGAGGTCGCACTTCGCGGCGGCCCCACGCGGTACTGGGTCTACGGCGAGAACTCCGCACCCCATCGGATGGTGTTCCTCCATGGCTTGCGCGGCGATCACCACGGGCTGGAACCGATCGTGGCGCACCTCACGGGCGCGTGCGTGGTCGTCCCTGATCTGCCGGGCTTCGGGCAGTCCGCACGCCTGCGCATTGGTGCCCACGACGTTGCCGGCTATACCGCCTGGGCGCGTGATCTCGTGGCTGCTGTCGCACCCGGCGGCGACGCGGTGGTGGCGGGTCATTCCTTCGGGTCCATCGTGGCGGCGGGGGTGGCGCACGGCACGTCGGTGCGCGGGCTGGTACTGGTCAACCCCATCGCGGCCTCCCCGCTAGCCGGTCCCAGGGTTGCCATGACGCGGTTGGCGACGCTCTATCACCGGCTCGCGGCTGTGCTACCGGTCGGCGCCGGCACTGCACTGCTTCGCAGCCGCCTCGCCACCCGGGTAGCCAGCGCGGCGATGGTAACGACCTCGGACCGCGCGCTGCGCCGTTGGATCCACCAGGAGCACGACCGTCGTTTTGGCCTCTTTGCCGAGCGCCGGGTCGTGCTGGAGGCGTTCGCCGCGTCCATCGCCCACGACGTCGGCGAGTACGCGGGGGACGTGGCGACGCCGACGCTGCTGGTGGCCGGCGAGCACGACGAGATCGCGCCGCTGCCGGCGCAGCGAGTGCTGGCCGGACGGTTCGTCGACGCCCGGCTGGTGGTGGTACCCGGCACCGGACACCTCGCGCACTACGAGGCGCCCGCCGCCGTTGCGGGCGTCATCGCGGGCTTTCTGGCCGCGCTGCCGGTGCCGTGAGGGTCCTCTTCGACTGCCGCTACGTGCGGGTCGACCGCCACGACGGCATCAGCCGCTACACGGTCGGGCTGGTGACGGCGCTGGCCGCCATGCACCCCGTCGAGCTGCTGATCAGCGACTACCGTCAGCTCGCGCACCTGCCCGACCGGCCCTGGCACCTGCTCAGCGACCCCACGAGCGTCCGCGAACTGTTCGTGGCTCGGCAGGTGCGGCGGTTGGGACCGGACGTCGTGTTCAGCCCGATGCAGACGATGGGCAGCTGGGGCCGCCGATACGGGCTCGTCCTCACGCTGCACGACCTGATCTACTACCGCCATCGCAGGCCACCCGCTGAGTTCGCTGCGCCGATCCGGCTGCTCTGGAGGCTCTACCACCTGGCGTGGTGGCCGCAACGATTGCTACTGAACCGCGCCGACGCCGTGGCGACGGTCTCGGTGACCACCGCCCGGCTGATAACCGATCATCGGCTGACGCGCCGGCCGGTCACGGTCGTGCCGAATGCGCCCCAGGCCGCCGGCGAGCGCACGCCGCGGACGCGGGCGTTGGTCTACATGGGGTCGTTCATGCCGTACAAGGCCGTAGCGACCCTGGCCCGCGCCATGCGGTCGCTGCCCGACCACGAGTTGCACCTGATGAGTCGGATCAGCGGCACCGAGCGCGCCCGGCTGTCCGGGCTGGCCGGTGGTGAGCGGCTGGTGTTCCACGACGGCGCCACCGACCGGACCTACCACCAGGTGCTGTGCGCGGCGACGGCGCTGGTGTCGATGTCGCGCGACGAGGGCTTCGGGCTCCCGCTGGTGGAGGCGATGAGCGCTGGAACGCCGGTGGTGGTCAGTGACATTCCGGTGTTCCGTGAGGTGGGTGGGGATGCCGCAACGTACGTGGCTCCCGACGACGTGGCCGGTTTGGTCCGCGCCGTGCGTGAGCTCGACGAGCCGGGTGTGTGGGAGCGGCGCTCCGCCGCTGCCCGCCGTCAAGCGACCCGGTACAGCTGGACGGAATCGGCGCGGGTCCTGCTGGCGATGTTGGAAGGGGTGGCGGCGACACGGCGCTGGGCGACACCAGGCCGCGGGCGCCGGCTCGTCAGGCGGCGTCGGTAGGTCAGGCCGCGGTCGGCAGTGGCACTCGGCGCGCGCGGTCGATCTCTCGGTAGTAGATCCCCTCGAACCTCGCGAGCGTCGTGCCGATGGCGTGCTCGGTCGCCATCGTCCGGCTGGCCGCGCCCATCTGTCGGCGCAGCGCGGGTTCGGCGAGCAGCACGGCGAGTCCGCTGGCGAGCTCTGCGACGTCTCCCGGGGGGTAGAGCCAGCCGTTGTGGCCGGGACGCACCAGGTGAGGCAGCGCCATCGCCTTGGCGGCGACCACAGGTGTGCCTGCGGCCATCGCCTCCAGCGTGGCCATGCTCTGCAGTTCCGCGATCCCGGGCATCACGAACACCGCAGCGCGGGCGTAGGTGTCGACCAGCTCTTCCTCGGTCACGAAGCCGCGGAACCGCACGCGTTCGCTCAGGCCGAGTTCCTCGGCCAGCGCGGACCAATCGCCTCTGCGTGCACCGTCGCCGACGATCTCCAAATCGCCGGGCAGCCCGACGGGCAGCGCAGCGAAAGCACGGATGAGCTCGTCAACGCGCTTCTCCTGGTCCAGGCGACCGACGAACAGCACGGTCGGGACACCGGACTCGGCGGCGTGGTAGCGCTCGGCGTCGATGCCGCAGGACACCGGGATCGCATTCGGCAACCCGGCGGCGACGAGCAGCTCCACCGCTCGCGGCGTGGGCGCGGTGACGACCCCGGCCTTTCCGAACACCCGGCCAAGGTCCCGCCACGCCCACGCCGCAACGGCCCGGCGAAGAAAGCGGGGAACCGGCACGTACGCGGACAGGTTCTCGGGCATGAAGTGGTTTGTCGCGATCAGCGGCCGGCCGGTGCGGTGGGCGGCGTTGACCAGGCCGCGGCCGACGACGAAGTGCGCCTGGACGTGCACGACGTCCGGGTCGAGTTCCTCCACCAGCGCCGCGGTGGCGGGCCCGGCCTCCCACGGCATGGTGATCTGGATAGAGGCGTGCATCGGGTACCGGTGCGAGCGGACCCTGTGCACGGTGACGCCGTCCCACTGCTCGGTTCCGGGCGGCCCGCTGGGTGAGGCTGCCACGACGTGCACATCGTGGCCGCGCCTGGCGAGTCCGGTGGCGAGCCGCTCGGCGAAGCGCGCAGCGCCGTTGACGTCGGGCGAGTACGTGTCGACGCCAATCAAGATCCGCAGCGACTTCACGGCAGGCTTCCTCTCAGCTGCTGCGTGGCTGCCGGCGGCGCGGGATCGGTCAGAGGCGCGGTCACGCCGAGTGCCGCTGGATGATCGTCGGGACCGCCGACCGTGGTTGGACGCGCCCTGCCCCCGGTCGGCTCGTCCGGGCGGTCACCACCAACGCCACCGTCGTCAGAGAACACGCTTCACCAGGCCGACTAACCGAAATCCGGGTGAACCTCCGACGACGATCGGGACATGACTGAGCAGGCACCCGCCCGGACGGCAGCCCGGCCACGGCGCGCAAGCCGGGGTTCAGCTCCGGGAAGAAGGTGCCTGGTGCGCGCGTTACACCCGATGTGCGCGCCGTGTTTCCCGCGCCGTACACTGGTCTTTCTGTGCGATCGCTGCGCCGGTTCTGTCGTGCCTCCCGCACCACTGACCCGTGCGTCGTCGCGCGCGCAGCGGCTGAAATCAAGATCACGAAACGCGGAGGACATGGCCAAGAAGGACGGGGCGATCGAGGTCGAAGGCCGGGTCGTCGAACCACTGCCCAACGCAATGTTTCGCGTTGAGCTGGAGAACGGGCACCGGGTGCTGGCGCACATCAGCGGCAAGATGCGCCAGCACTACATCCGGATCCTGCCCGAGGACCGAGTGGTCGTCGAGCTGTCGCCCTACGACCTGTCTCGCGGCCGCATCGTGTACCGGTACAAGTGAGGCGAGACGTCCAGTGAAGGTCCAACCGAGCGTCAAGAAGATCTGCGACAAGTGCAAGGTGATCCGCCGCCACGGTCGGGTCATGGTGATCTGCGAGAACCTGCGCCACAAGCAGCGCCAGGGCTGAGCAGCTACACCAGAGAAGGCGTCCTCGCGCCTGCTCGACCACGCGGGTCGAGTACTACCCCCGGAATCCAGGCCGGGGCCCGGAATGCGGTGAGTCCGGGACGGGCGGGGAGCAAGACCTGGACGAGCAACCAGAGGAGACACGCGCCGCATGGCAAGACTTGCAGGCGTCGACCTTCCCCGCGAGAAGCGGATGGAGATCGCGCTGACCTACATCTACGGCATCGGCCGTACCCGCTCCAGGGAGACCCTGGCGGGCACCGACGTGAACCCGGACATGCGCTCGCGCGACCTGTCCGACGACGACCTCATCAAGCTCCGCGAGTGGATCGAGGAGCACTACCAGATCGAGGGTGACCTGCGCCGCGAGGTCCAGGCAGACATCCGCCGGAAGATCGAGATTGGCTGCTACCAGGGCATCCGTCATCGCCGGGGGCTCCCGGTCCGCGGTCAGCGGACCAAGACCAACGCGCGCACCCGCAAGGGCCCGCGCCGCACGGTCGCCGGCAAGAAGAAGGCGGGTAAGAAGTAATGCCACCCAAGGCACGTACCGGCACGAAGAAGGTCCGTCGCAAGGAAAAGAAGAACATCGCGCACGGACACGCGCACATCAAGAGCACCTTCAACAACACGATCGTCTCCATCACCGACCCAACGGGTGCGGTGATCGCCTGGACCTCGGCCGGCCACGTCGGCTTCAAGGGCTCGCGCAAGTCGACGCCGTTCGCCGCCCAGATGGCGGCGGAGAGCGCCGCACGCAAGGCGCAGGAGCACGGCATGAAGAAGGTCGACGTGTTCGTCAAGGGCCCCGGCTCGGGCCGCGAGACCGCCATCCGCTCGCTGCAGGCAGCGGGCCTGGAGGTCGGGACGATCTCCGACGTCACCCCGCAGCCGCACAACGGCTGCCGTCCGCCCAAGCGGCGCCGGGTCTAGGGAGGACACGCAGATGGCTCGCTACACCGGACCCATGACCCGCAAGTCCCGCCGGCTCAAGGTCGACCTCGTCGGCGGCGACCAGGCGTTCGAGCGCCGTCCCTACCCGCCCGGCCAGCACGGCCGGATCCGGATCAAGGAGACGGAGTACCTGCTGCAGACGCAGGAGAAGCAGAAGGCCCGTTTCGGCTACGGCGTGCTGGAGAAGCAGTTCCGCCGCTACTACGCCGAGGCGGTTCGTCGCCAGGGCAAGACCGGCGACAACCTGCTGCAGATCCTCGAGTCCCGGCTGGACAACGTCGTCTACCGCGCGGGCATCGCCCGCACCCGCCGGATGGCCCGCCAGCTGGTGAACCACGCGCACTTCCTGGTCAACGGCAAGAAGGTTGACATCCCCAGCTACCGCGTCCAGCAGTACGACATCATCGACATCCGTCCGAAGTCGATCAATACCGACCCGTTCATCATCGCGCGGGAGACCCAGGGCGAGCGGCCGGTTCCGGCGTGGCTGCAGGTCGTTCCGGACAGCTTGCGCATCCTGGTGCACCAGCTGCCCGAGCGGGCCCAGATCGACACCCAGGTCAACGAGCAACTGATCGTCGAGCTCTACTCCAAGTAGCGGCTCGGACCTCGCCGCGCGAAGGGAGTGCGGCGGGTGGCAGTGCCCCGGCGTCATATGGCGGATGCCGGGTACGGAGGAGGAACAAGCAGTGCTTATCTCTCAGCGACCCACCCTGTCCGAGGACACCGTCGAGGACACCCGCTCCCGGTTCGTCATCGAGCCGCTCGAGCCCGGCTTCGGCTACACCCTCGGCAACTCCCTGCGCCGCACCCTGCTGTCGTCGATCCCCGGCGCGGCCGTGACCAGCATCCGCATCGACAGCGTGCTGCACGAGTTCACAACGGTGCCCGGCGTCAAGGAAGACGTCACCGACATCATCCTCAACCTCAAGGAGCTCGTGATCAGCTCCGAGGAGGACGAGCCGGTGACCATGTACCTGCGCAAGCAGGGCCCCGGAACCGTGACCGCCGGCGACATCGTGCCGCCGGCCGGCGTCACCGTGCACAACCCGGACCTGCACGTCGCCACCCTCAACGACAAGGGCAAGCTCGAGGTCGAGCTGGTGGTCGAGCGCGGCCGCGGCTACGTGCCCGCGGTGCAGAACAAGGCCAGCGGCGCGGAGATCGGCCGCATCCCGGTCGACTCGATCTACTCACCGGTGCTCAAGGTGACCTACAAGGTCGAGGCCACCCGCGTCGAGCAGCGCACCGACTTCGACAAGCTGGTGCTCGACGTCGAGACCAAGCCGTCGATGACCCCACGGGACGCGCTGGCCTCGGCCGGTAAGACCCTGGTCGAGTTGTTCGGGCTGGCCCGCGAGCTGAACGTCGACGCCGAGGGCATCGAGATCGGCCCGTCGCCGCAGGAGGCCGACACCATCGCGGCGTTCGCGATGCCGATCGAGGAGCTGGACCTCACCGTTCGCTCGTACAACTGCCTCAAGCGCGAGGGCATCCACACCGTCGGCGAGCTGGTGGGACGCAGCGAGGCGGACCTGCTCGACATCCGCAACTTCGGGGCCAAGTCGATCGACGAGGTCAAGATGAAGCTGATCGGGCTCGGCCTCGCACTCAAGGACAGCCCGCCCGGGTTCGACCCGTCCGCCGCGGCAGCCGAGT
>JACDBJ010000177.1 GCA_013695005.1 Pseudonocardiales bacterium | reverse complement strand
CTCGCCACGAGCAGCCGGCCGCCGAGCGCGTCGTCGAGGTCACGCAGGCAGCGGTGCAGGAAGACCGTCCGGGCGGCACCCGCGGGGCCGAGCAGCCGCTGGTCCAGCACGAACAGGGCCAGCCCGTGCGGAGCGGCTTCCGCGGCGGCGAGCAGGGTGGGCTGGTCGGCGAGCCGCAGGTCGCGGCGGAACCACACGACGGCGGCGTCAGCGCTCAAGGGCTTGTCGAGCCCTCGGGCAGGTCGAACTCGCCGTCCTTGGCGCCCAGGACGAACGCGTCCCACTCGGCCGGGGTGAATACCAGCACCGTGTCGTCGTCGCCGGCGGTCCGCATCGCGACGTGCCCGTCGTCCAGCATCGCGATCTCGACCTGCGGCTCGGCATCCCCGAGGTCAGCGGAGCTGCTGCGACGCCAGCGTGCGCCGGTCAGGTCCACGGGGTGCAGGCGGCTCATAGCCGTCGAGTATGCCCGGCAGCAGCCCCGCACTCATGCGGCATTTCTTGCTCCCAGCGGATGTCTTGCTCCCAGCGGATGTCTTGTCACATGAGTGGCGCCCGCGGCGTGAGCTCGCCGGAGCGGACTGCGGCGGTGAAGGCGGCCCAGGCGCGCGGGGTGAGCAGCAGGGTGCCGGCGTCGGGCGCCTTGGAGTCGCGCACCGCGACGGCGTCGGCGGAGACGGCGACCTCGACGCAGTTGGCGTTGTCGGTGCTGTAGCTGCTGGTGACGAAGGCGACCTCGACACAGTTGGACTTGTCGGTGCTGTAACTACTGGTGCGCCAGCGGGCCCCGCTGAGATCCAGTGTCGGCATCCGGGGCTCCTCTCCTGCTCGTCCGGCTCTCCCGATCAGCCGAGCTCGGCGGCGATCGTGCCGAGCAGCTCGGCCGTTGCAGCGGGTGCAAGGGCAACATGCAGGATAGTCCCGAGCGCCAGCCGGTAGTCGGCCAGATCGGCCTCCTCCTCCAGGAACAGGCACGTGCCGTGGTTCTCCACGTGTACTAGCGCCGGCTCCTCGGCGAACTCCAGGATCAGGAACGGGCCACGCAGCCCGGCGTGCGCCCCGGCGGCGGTGGGCACCACCCGCAGCGTGACGTGCGGCTGGCCGGCCACCCCCAACAGATGGTGCAGTTGGCGGCGCATCACACCCGGCTCGCCGACCGGCCGGCGCAGCGCCCCCTCGTCCACCACCGCGAAGAACTGCGGCGCGGCCGAGCGGGTGAGCACCGCCTGGCGGGCCATCCGGGAGGCGACCAGGTTGTCCAGCTCGGCCTCGGAGATCGTGGGCGCGACGCCCTGGATGATCGCCCTGGTGTACTCGGCGGTCTGTAGCAGGCCGGGCACGAACATGGCCTCGTAGTTCTGCACCCGGGTGGCCTTGGCCTCGAAGTCGATCAGGCTGCGCCAGAGCTGCGGCAGGCCGGGCTGGCGGGTCCACCAGCCGCGCTCCTCGGAGCGCCGCACCAGGTCGAGCAGCTCGTCGCGCTTGGCCGCCGGCACCTGGTACAGCCCGAGCAGCGCGGCGACGTCCTCGATCTGCAGCCCGCTGTTGCCGGTCTCGATGCGGCTGATCTTGCTGGGCGACATGCCCATCCGCTTGGCGACCTCGTTGCCCGACAGGCCGGCCTGCTCGCGCAGCACGCGCAGCTCGGCGGCCACTTGGCGGGATCGGACGGAGGTGTGGGGGTTACCAGGCACGCTGAGTGACCCTCCTGGGTCGCGGGAGATCGCGCAATCACTCCAACGGGTTATTGCTTGCACTATTTGCAACGGCCGACCGTCCTCCTCATGGCCGATACCTGCCGGTGCCACCTCCCGTTCGACCCGCCGGACGGGCCGCACTGGTGGCCGCGCCGCGACCCCGAGCCCGGGTTGGGGGTCGTGGCGGTGGCCATCTGCGGTGCGGACCCGACGTTCCTGCGGCAGGTCCGCGGGCCCGGCGGCTGGCACACCCTGGGCCACGGCGCCAACCACCCGGACCACACGGCGCCGGCTCCGTGGCCGGACGCGGGTCGGTGCTGGGACGGGATCGACCACCCGGTGGTCGACGTGACGCGCCACCCACGGTGTTGATCACCTGGATGACGTGCTCCGCCGACCGGTTCGAGCACGGGGTGAGTGACGAGGAGTTCGCCGCCGGGGTCCGCAGCGGCAGTGGCGTATACCGCGCGGTCTGCGGCCACCCGGTCGCCGCTCAACCACTGATCTGCCCGCCAGGGCGGCGGTGCCGCACCTGCTCGGCCGCGGCGCGAAACGCGCAACTCGCCGGGCTCAAGCGCGCAACTCGCCGGGCTCAAGCGCGCAACTCGCGGTCAGGGGAGCGGGTGCAGGCCCCAGCGGCCGGTCCAGGTCTCACCCGGCTGCAGGGTGATGAGGTCGCGCCCGGAGTTGAGCGCGTCGGGCGGGCAGGTCATCGGCTCGACGGCCACGGCACGGCCCCGGCCAGGGTGATCGCCAGGGGTGAACACCTGCACCCAGCGGAAGTCCGGGTCGGCCCACAGCTCCAGGCCACCGTGCGGGCCGACCAGCCGGTGCCGGACCAGGTCGTCGCCCGCCTGCGGAGCGCAGTCACCGAAGGGCGTGTCCAGCCTGCGGCCCCGCAGCGGCCGCCCCTCCCGGAAGTCGTCCGCGCCGGACACCGGCCTCGGCGGCCCGACCGGCAGGTTGCGCTCGTCGAGAGGTTGCACGGTCGCCGCCGCCAGCGTGAGGACGCAGTCGTCGGTGTCGGTGCCGGCGACGCGCAGGTAGGGGTGGACGCCGACCCCGAACGGCACCGGCGCGGGGCCGAGGTTCACGACGGTGTGCGTCACCGTCAGCCCATCCGGTCCGACCTCGTAGGTCACCGTGGTCTGAAACGGCATCGGCCACCCCGGCTGGGGCGGCAGGAACGCCGCGAGGGTCACGGCCGAGTCGGTGCGGGCGTAACGCCGCCAACAGGCGTGTCGCAGCAGGCCGTGGATGGCGTTGCCGAGGCCCGGTTCGGTCAGCGCCAGCTGCTGCCCCGCGCCCCGCCAGGTCCAGCGCCCGTCGCGCACCCGGTTCGGCCACGGCACCAGCACAGCGCCCGAGCCCCGCGGCGGGCTCTCATCGACGCCGAAGCTCTCGCAGTAGGGCAGTCCGTCGACCTCGAAGCAGCGCAGCACGGCGCCCACCTCGGTCACCACCGCGCGCGCGGCTCCGCTGGTGATCTCGTACTGCTCCCCGGTGGGCGGGGCCTGGTCCATGCGGCTCAGCCTGACACACCTACGGCGCGAGCCGCTGAACGATCCACTCCAGGTCATCCGTGCGTTCGAAGCGCAGCCGGTCGTGCATCCGGTTGGCCCTGCCCTGCCAGAACTCCACCCGTTCCGGCGAGATCCGCCAGCCACCCCAGTGCGACGGCACCGGCACCTGCTCCACGTCGGTGAAGCGCCGCGCGATGGCGGCCAGCGCGTCGTCGAGCGTGCGCCGGTCGGCCACCACCGTCGACTGCGCCGATGCCCATGCGCCGAGCTGCGAGCCGCGTGGCCGGCTGGCCCAGTACCGCGCCGTCTCCTGCGGACTCACCTGCTCGGCCGGCCCGCGAAAGTGCACCTGGCGGCGTAGCCCGTACCAGGGGAAGGTCGCCGAGGCGAAGCGTCCGAAGCCCAGCTCGTGGCTCTTGGCCGAGGTGTAGTTGGTGAAGAACACCACACCGTCGGGCTCGATCCCCTTGCAGAGGACGGTGCGCGACGACGGCCGTCCGGCGACGTCGACGGTGGCCAGCACCATCGCATTCGGCTCGGGAAGGCCGGCGGCATCGGCCTCGGCGAGCCAGCGCAGGAGCTGCTCGTGCCAGGTCGGGGCAAGCGAGTCGAGGTCGAATCCGGCTTCCGGGTAGTCCACCCGCATCTCGGCGATCCGTACGTCCTCCGGCGCAGCGTTCACGGCATCTGACCGCACTGGCAACACCTCCATCCACGCCAACGGTAAGCGCCCGGCGGCCGGGCAACCAGTCGTGTTGCCAGCGCGGCGTCTGGCGGGCAGTCTGGCGGCCAACTGGGCTCTGATCTGAATCGAAGCGACCAAGGAGGAACTGTGCCCGCTGCGCCGACGGTGCCGACCGCACCGAACGCAGGATCGACCGATTCCGCAGGCGAGGATCCGCCGCGGATCGAGGTCAAGTCCGGGATGGAAGGTCTGGTCGTCTTCGAGACCGAGATCGCCGAGCCGGACAAGGACGGCGGCGCGCTGCGCTACCGCGGGGTCGACATCGAGGACCTGGTCGGGCACGTCACGTTCGGCAACGTCTGGGCACTGCTGGTCGACGGCCGGTTCGGGCCGGGCTTGCCGCCGGCCGAGCCGTTCCCGATCCCGGTGCACACCGGCGACGTCCGTGTCGACGTGCAGGCGGCGCTCGCGATGCTCTCGCCGTACTGGGGCTACAAGCCGCTGCTGGACATCGACGACGACGACGCCCGCGAGCAGCTGGCCCGGGCGTCGGTGATGGCGCTGTCCTACGTCGCGCAGTCGGCGCGCGGGATCGGCGTGCCCGCCGTGCCGCAGTCGCGCATCGACCAGTGCACGACCATCACCGAACGCTTCATGACCCGCTGGCGTGGCGAACCGGACCCGGTGCACATCCGCGCCGTGGACGCCTACTTCGTGTCGGCCGCCGAGCACGGCATGAACGCCTCGACGTTCACCGCGCGGGTGATCGCCTCCACCGGCGCCGACGTGGCGGCCTGCATCTCCGGGGCGATCGGCGCGATGTCCGGACCATTGCACGGCGGCGCCCCGGCCCGCGTGCTGCCGATGATCGAAGAGGTGGAGAAGGTCGGCGACGCGCACAAGGTCGTCGTGGAGATCCTTGACCGCGGCGAGCGCCTGATGGGCTTCGGGCACCGGATCTATCGAGCCGAGGACCCGCGGTCGCGGGTGCTGCGCAACATCTGCAAGGACTTCGACGCGCCGCGCTACGAGGTCGCCGCCGCCCTGGAGCAGGCGGCGCTGGACGAGCTGCGCGAGCGGCGGCCGGACCGCACCCTGGCCAGCAACGTCGAGTTCTGGGCCGCGGTGATCCTCGACTTCGCCGAGGTGCCGCCGCACATGATGCCCGCGCTGTTCACCGGAGCCAGGACCGCGGGATGGGCGGCCCACATCATGGAGCAGAAGCGCGAGGCCAAGATCGTGCGGCCGTCGGCCCAGTACGTCGGCCCCGGGCCCCGCCGGCCCGAGGAAGTCGAGGGTTGGGACGAGATCGCGCATACCTGATCCGCATGAGCAGCGCGTTGCCGCTCACTAGCAGTGGCTAAGTCCGCCAAACGGGTGACGTTCCGGCTACGGCGCTGGTGCCTGCGTGTCCAGCGGCCCCTGCGCGCCGCTATGCCCTAGTGGACCGCAGGAGGCCGTGATGTCCGCTCCGGAGCGGGTCCGACCGGCAACTTCACCGTGCAGGTGGACCGCCCGACCAGCGGCACCTGGAACGTCCGCTGAGCACCCCGGCTGACCTCTCGGCGCAGCCATCCATAGATCGGCGAGAGGCCGTCGCCACCGCTGCACCGCGCGGCTAGGTTGACCCCATGACGACGCCGAGTCCGGCCCAGATGGACCGCAAGATCAGGCAGCTGGACAACGACGTGCAGTCGATCTATCAGATGCTCAACGGGATCGTCGGCACCCAGACGCAGCACGGCAACCGGCTCGGCGAGCTCGACAACAAGCTCGCCGGGGTCGCCGGTACCCAGGCGCGGCATGGCAACCGGCTCGACGAGATCGACGGCCAGCTCGCAGAGATCGCCGGTACCCAGGCCCGGCACGGCAACCGGCTCGACGAACTCGACAGTAAACTGGGCGAGATGGATGCCAAGCTAGACACCGTGATCACGATGCTCGGCGAGGGCCGCTAGCACTGTGACGTGATCCACGCCGCGCCCGCGAGACGGGCTGGGAGACTGGCGACGTGAGCACTTCCACCGAGGCGCCGGCCCTGCAGATTCCCGCCGAGCTCATGCCCCGTGACGGACGATTCGGCTGCGGCCCGTCCAAGGTGCGTCCCGAGCAGATCGTCGCGCTGGCCAACTCCGGCATCACCGTGCTGGGTACCTCACACCGCCAGCCCCCCGTGCGCTCACTGGTCGGGCGGATCCGGGCCGGGCTGGGGGAGCTGTTCTCGCTGCCGGCCGGCTACGAGGTGGTGCTGGGAGTCGGCGGTGCGACGGCGTTCTGGGACGCCGCCGCGTTCGGCCTGGTCCGCGACCGCTCGCTGCACCTGAGCTACGGCGAGTTCTCCGCGAAGTTCGCCGCGGTGACCGCGGGAGCGCCGTTCCTCGCCGACCCCGTCGTGATCACCGCCGAGCCCGGCAGCGCACCGGCGCCGGCCACCGACCCGTCCGCCGACGTCCTGGCCTGGGCACACAACGAGACCTCCACCGGCGTGGCCGTGCCGGTGCTGCGTCCCGAGGGCGCGTCAGCGGAGCAGCTCGTGGTGATCGACGCAACCTCCGGCGCCGGCGGCCTGACCGTCGACGTCACGCAGGCCGACGCCTACTACTTCGCACCGCAGAAGGGCTTCGCCTCCGACGGCGGGCTGTGGCTGGCGCTGATGAGCCCGGCGGCACTGGAGCGGGTGGCCGAGCTCGCGGCGAGCGTGCGGTGGATCCCGCCGTTCCTGTCGCTGGCCACCGCGGTCGACAACTCCAGCAAGGACCAGACCTACAACACTCCGGCCCTGGCCACGCTGGTCCTGCTCGCCGAGCAGATCGACTGGATGCTGGAGCTCGGCGGGCTGGACGCATGCGTGCTGCGCACCGCGGACTCGGCGGGCCGGCTCTACGGCTGGGCGGAGGCGTCGGAGTACGCGACGCCGTTCGTGGCCGACCCGGCGCTGCGCTCACAGGTCGTCGGCACCATCGACTTCGACAAGTCGGTGGACGCCGCCGCGGTCGCCGCGGTCCTGCGCGCCAACCGCATCGTCGACACCGAGCCGTACCGCAAGCTGGGGCGCAACCAGCTGCGCATCGGGATGTTCCCGGCGGTCGATCCGCAGGACGTGTCGGCGCTGATCGCGTGCCTCGACTGGGTGGTCCCGCGGCTCGGATGAGCCCTCGTACGCCACGGTGAGCGCAACGTCCGCTCGGCGCGCCTCCGCCGCGCTCCGGCCAGCGACAACTACCGTCAGGCGCACGAGTACGAAGGGGCGGGTGGGAGGTCCGGCGATGCGTGCGCTGCGGGTCGTCGGAATCGGCCAGGACGGGGATGTCGTGCTCGAGGACTCCGATCGTCAGGAGCGCTTCGTGGTGGCCTGCGACGAGCGGCTGCGCGCCGCGGCTCGCGGGGACGTGACCCGCCTGGGACAGATCGCGATCGAGAGTGAGAATCCGTTGCGACCACGCGAGATCCAAGCCCGCATCCGTGCCGGAGCCTCCGTCGAGCAGGTGGCCGACATCGCCGGCCTGCCGTTGCAGCGGATCGAACGCTTCGCCTACCCCGTGCTGCTCGAGCGCTCCCGCTTCGCCGAGCTGGCCCAGCGGGCGCACCCGCTTCGGGCCGAGGGCCCCGACCCGCGCACCCTGGCCGACGTCGTGTCGAGCACCTTCGGCCTGCGCGGCCAGAGCTACGACGAGGCCGAGTGGGACTCCTGGCGCGGCGAGGACAACAAGTGGATCGTCGCGCTGAGCTGGCGGGCCGGACGCTCGGAGAACCGTGCGCACTGGGGATACCACCCTGGCGCGCACGGCGGCACCGTCACCGCGTTGGACGAGTACGCCAGCGACCTTGTCGACGGGTTGCCCGCCAAGCCGTTGCGCACGGTCGGTCCGGTGATCGAGCTCCCCGCGACCACCGAGCCAGAGCCCGAGCAGGTGTCCGAGCCACAGCCGGCGGAGAACGCCGAGCCCACCGATGAACCAGAGCCCCAGCAACCTGCCGCCGGCGGCGAGGTCCCCACGACCTCCGAAGCGCCCGCGGCCGCCGCACCGGCCCGCCGCGACCGCAAGGGCAAGCCCGTCATGCCGTCGTGGGAGGACGTGCTACTGGGCGTCCGGGGTCAGCGCTAGCTGACCAGCTCCCTAGCTGACTGAGCCCAGCAGGCCGAACAGCAGGGCGACCCACGCGATGACCATCCCGGCCACCACGCCGTAGGCCGGCCACCGCCAGAACGGGGTGTGCCGCACCAGCCACAGCGCGGGCGCTATCCCCGCTCCGACCAGCAGGTTCGCCGGCAGCCACAGCAGTCCGAACGCCTCGGCGAACGCCCGGCTCAGGGTGATGTCGGCGATCGCGACGACGATCGCGAAGGTCGCCGTGATCGTCAGGCCGGTGGCCCACGGTGTCGGCTCGGCGTCGGGTTCGGCGTGCGCTCCGCCATGCTGGTCCGGTCGCGGCCGGGGCGTTTGCTGGGGCGTTTGCTGGGGCGTTGCCTGGCCCGTCGGCTGGGGCGTGGGGCGGGTGTCGGGCTCCGGTCGCGGTCCCGGTTGGGGTCGTGGGT
>JACDBJ010000171.1 GCA_013695005.1 Pseudonocardiales bacterium | reverse complement strand
AGCTGACGCCGATCAGGTCGACGACGAACACGAGCGTCTCGCCGGGCTTGATCGCGCCGCCGGCGCCACGGTCGCCGTAGGCCAGGTGTGGCGGGATCACCAGCTTGCGCCGGCCGCCGACCTTCATGCCGACCACGCCGTCGTCCCAACCCTGAATGACGCGGCCGCCGCCAAGGGGGAACCGGAATGGCTGGCCACGGTTCCACGAAGCGTCGAACTCGGCGCCGGAGTCGAACGACACCCCGACGTAGTGCACGGTCACATCGTTCCCGTGCTGGGCCTGCGGCCCTTCGCCGACGACGATGTCCTCGACGACGAGGTCGGCTGGCGGCTCGCCGTCCGGGCGCTCGATCTGCGGCTTGGTCACACGGTCCTCCGATGGATCGGGTAGGCGGTTCGACTCCACCTTCCCAGATCGGTGCTGGGGCCTACCGTCTGGCCATGCAGGTGCCCCCGCTCGACGGCCCGCCGGTCGGGGAGTCCGATCCGCGCGAACTGCTGCTCGGCTACCTCGACTGGTACCGCGACGCGCTGATGCGCAAGCTCGACGGGCTGTCCGACATGCAGCTGCGGACGCCGGTCGGGCCGCTGGGCTGGTCGCCGATGGGCATCGTGAAGCACCTGGGATGGGTCGAGCGGCGCTGGCTGCGGTGGGGCTTCGCCGCCGAGACCGTGACCCCGGAGCCGCCGGGCGGGCGTGACGCGGAGTTCGTCGTCGAGCCCGACGAGGACGCCGCGAGCGTGCTGACTGCCTACCGCGACGAGGTCGCCCGCGCTGCGGCGCTGATCGCCGGTGCGGAGCTGGCCGACCAGGCCAGGGTCGGCGGCCGGTTCTCGACGGCGGAGCAAGCCCCGTCGCTCGCGCGCATCCTGTTCCACCTGCTGCAGGAGTACGCGCGCCACGTCGGGCAGCTCGACATCGCCCGCGAGCTCATCGACGGCGTCACGGGGGAGTAGCGCCCCGCACCGGTCCTGTCGGTGCGGGCACCTACCATGGATGCGGCCAGCAATATGTGCGCTGGCATCCCCGAAGTAGACGCGAGAGGACGACTGTGGCCGATCGGCTGGTCGTGCGGGGCGCTCGCGAGCACAACCTGCGCGGCGTCGACCTCGACCTGCCGCGGGACGCTCTGATCGTCTTCACCGGGCTGTCCGGCTCGGGCAAGTCGAGCCTCGCGTTCGACACGATCTTCGCGGAAGGCCAGCGGCGCTACGTCGAGTCGCTGTCGGCCTACGCCCGCCAGTTCCTCGGCCAGATGGACAAGCCCGACGTCGACTTCATCGAGGGCCTGTCACCGGCCGTCTCGATCGACCAGAAGGCCACCAACCGCAACCCGCGCTCCACCGTCGGCACGATCACCGAGGTCTACGACTACCTGCGGCTGCTCTACGCCCGTGCCGGCATCCCGCACTGCCCGACCTGCGGCGAGGTGATCTCCCGGCAGACACCGCAGCAGATCGTCGACCAGGTGCTCACGATGCCCGAGGGCGATCGCTTCCAGGTGCTCGCCCCCGTGGTGCGTACCCGCAAGGGCGAGTTCGCCGACCTGTTCTCCCAGCTCCAGCAGCAGGGGTACTCCCGAGTGCTGGTGGACGGCGTCGTGCACCCGCTGACCGAGCCGCCCAAGCTGAAGAAGCAGGAGAAGCACGACATCGCCGTGGTGGTCGACCGGCTGGCGGTCAAGGGCAGCGCCAAGCAGCGGCTCACCGACTCCGTGGAGACCGCGCTGCGGCTGGCCGACGGGCTGGTCGTGCTCGACTTCCTCGACCGCCCCGAGGACGACCCGCACCGCGAGCGGCGGTTCTCCGAGCGGATGGCCTGCCCGAACGGCCACGAGCTCAGCCTGGACGACCTCGAGCCGCGCAGCTTCTCGTTCAACTCGCCGTACGGCGCCTGCCAGGAGTGCCATGGCCTCGGCATCCGCAAGGAGGTCGACCCGGAGCTGGTGGTGCCCGACGACGAGCTGAGCCTCGCCGACGGCGCGATCGCCCCGTGGGGCGGCGGCCAGTCCGCCGAGTACTTCGGCCGGCTGCTGACGGCGCTGGCCGAGACGGTCGGCTTCCGGGCGGACGCGCCGTGGCGCACGCTGCCGGCCAAGGCGCAGAAGGCTGTGCTCTACGGCGTCGACGAGCAGGTGCACGTGCGCTACCGCAACCGCTACGGCCGCGAGCGCGCGTACTACGCCACCTTCGAGGGCGTCGTGCCGTTCCTGGAGCGCCGGCTGGACCAGACCGAGTCCGAGGCGATGCGCGAGCGCTACGACGGCTACATGCGCGAGGTGCCCTGCCCGGCGTGCCACGGCGCCCGGCTCAAGCCGGAGATCCTGGCCGTCACGCTGCGGCACGGCGAGCAGGGTGACCGCTCGATCGCCGAGGTGTGCGCGCTGTCGGTGTCGGACTGCGCCGAGTTCCTCGGTGGGCTCGAGCTCGACGAGCGCCAGGCGATGATCGCCGGCCGGGTGCTCAAGGAGGTGCAGGCCAGGCTCGGGTTCCTGCTGGACGTCGGGCTGGACTACCTGTCGCTGGACCGCGCCGCGGGCACGCTGTCCGGCGGCGAGGCGCAGCGGATCCGGCTGGCGACCCAGATCGGCTCCGGCCTGGTCGGCGTGCTGTACGTGCTGGACGAGCCGTCGATCGGGCTGCACCAGCGGGACAACCGGCGGCTGATCGAGACGCTGACCCGGCTGCGGGACATGGGCAACACGCTGATCGTGGTCGAGCACGACGAGGACACCATCCGCTCGGCGGACTGGGCGGTGGACATCGGCCCCGGCGCCGGCGAGCACGGCGGCGAGATCGTGCACAGCGGCTCGGTGGCCGAGCTGGAGGCGCACGACACCTCGTTGACCGGGGCGTACCTGTCCGGACGGCGCTCGATGGCGGTGCCCGCCAAGCGCCGCCGCGTCGACCCGAGCCGCCGGCTGACCATCGTGGGCGCCCGGGAGCACAACCTGCGCGACATCGACGTGTCGATCCCGCTGGGGTGCCTGGTGGCGGTGACGGGGGTGTCCGGCTCGGGCAAGTCGACGCTGGTCAACGACATCCTCGCGACCGTGCTGGCGAACAAGCTCAACGGCGCGCGCCAGGTGCCCGGCCGGCACACCCGGATCACCGGGTTGGACGGGTTGGACAAGCTGGTGCAGGTCGACCAGTCGCCGATCGGGCGCACCCCGCGGTCCAACCCCGCCACCTACACCGGCGTGTGGGACCATGTGCGCAAGCTGTTCGCGGCGACCACCGAGGCGAAGGTCCGGGGCTACCAGCCCGGGCGGTTCTCGTTCAACGTCAAGGGTGGCCGCTGCGAGGCCTGCGCCGGCGACGGCACGATCAAGATCGAGATGAACTTCCTGCCGGACGTGTACGTGCCGTGCGAGGTGTGCAAGGGAGCCCGGTACAACCGGGAGACCCTCGAGGTGCACTACAAGGGCAAGACAGTGGCCGACGTCCTGGACATGCCGATCGAGGAGGCCGCCGAATTCTTCGGGCCCATCAACGCGATCAGCCGCTACCTGCGCACGCTGGTCGACGTCGGGCTCGGCTACGTGCGGCTCGGCCAGCCGGCGCCGACGCTGTCCGGCGGCGAGGCGCAGCGCGTCAAGCTCGCCAGCGAGCTGCAGAAGCGCTCCAACGGCCGCACCGTGTACGTACTGGACGAACCCACGACCGGGCTGCACTTCGAGGACATCCGCAAGCTGCTCGAAGTCATTGACGGGCTGGTCGAGAAGGGCAACACGGTCATCGTCATCGAGCACAACCTCGACGTCATCAAGACCGCGGACTGGATCATCGACATGGGCCCGGAGGGTGGCTCGCGCGGCGGCATGGTGGTCGCGGAAGGCACCCCGGAGCAGGTGGCCGCCTCGCAGGAGAGTTACACCGGCGACTTCCTGCGCCGGCTCGTCACCCCGAAGGCCGCGCCGGCCCGCAAGCCCCGGCAGCGCAAGGTGGCCGCTCCTGCGGCCACCACTCATGCGTCACAACATCCGCTGGGGGCAAGCAAAGCCACGTGAGTGTCACGTGGCGGGTAAGGGGCTCGGGAATGCGGAAGGCCGGGCTCGGCGAGAAGTCGCTGAACCCGGCCTTCTGACGTCGAGCACGTAGTTACATCTTGCGCATGCTTCGGTAACGGCGCATCGGGGACGAGAACAGAATTCCCAATACCACGATCACGATGACTGCGATGACGATCCAGATCCACAAAGGCATGGCCACTCCTCTCGCATTCAAACCTGGAACAGTTGTACGACCCGGTGCCGGGGAGCGGCCTCCGCGGCGGACCTTACTTCGCGGATCATCGCAGTAAGTGGACCCTGTGTCACCCGGCGCGGCGTTGTTGAGCACCAAGCGTTATCACCGGCGTTGTTGCTGCTAGTCTGGTTAGGCGACCAACCCTGTCGCGCGCTCGGGCGTACGACAGGGCTGCCAAGCGGAGCTCCGCTCCCACCCGCCGTCGCCGCGAGGCGTCCGGGTTTGGTCGGGTACTGGCTGTTTCTTGGCCTGTGCCGATCGAACGGGTTTGGAGTCCGCGTCGCGCTGTCCCGACGTCGAGACCCAAGGAGACCCCATCAGCACAGAAGCGCGCATCAATGACCGAATCCGTGTTCCGGAAGTCCGGCTCGTAGGGCCGAACGGGGAGCAGGTCGGCATCGTGCGCATCGAGGACGCCCTCCGGCTGGCCGAAGAGGCCGACCTCGACCTGGTCGAAGTCGCGGCAGAAGCCCGGCCGCCGGTCTGCAAGCTCATGGACTACGGCAAGTTCAAGTACGAGAGCGCGCAGAAGGCACGGGAGTCCCGCCGCAACCAGCAGCTCACTGTCATCAAGGAGCAGAAGCTCCGCCCGAAGATCGATACCCACGACTACGAGACGAAGAAGCGCAACGTGGTGCGTTTCCTGGAGCACGGCAACAAGGTGAAGGTCACGATCATGTTCAGGGGTCGCGAGCAGTCCAGGCCCGAGTTGGGCTTCCGGCTGCTGCAGCGGCTGGCCGAGGACGTCGAGGAGCTCGGCTTCGTCGAGGCCACCCCCCGGCAGGACGGCCGGAACATGACCATGGTGATCGCGCCGCACAAGAACAAGGCCAAGGTCAAGCCGGCGGCACCCGCCTCGGCAGACGCCGACAGCACACCAGCAGAGGGCTAGCACCGCCCGGACGACGCACCACGCACTCGATTGGATCTGTCATGCCTAAGAACAAGACGCACAGCGGGACCGCGAAGCGGGTCAAGATCACCGGCCGCGGCAAGCTGCGCCGGCAGAAGGCCGGCATGCGTCACCTGCTCGAGCGCAAGCCGAGCAAGCTGACCCGCCGGCTGTCCGGCACGACCGACGTCGCACCCGCAGACCGCAAGCGAGTGCGCCGGCTGCTCGGCCGCTGACACTTCCGACCCGGCGGCCCCGACCGCCTGCCCGAAACACGACACAGACAGGACAGACCAATGGCACGGGTGAAGCGCGCAGTCAACGCCCAGAAGAAGCGCCGGGCGACTCTCGAGCTCGCCAGTGGGTACCGCGGGCAGCGTTCGCGGCTGTACCGCAAGGCCAAGGAACAGGTCATCCACTCGCTGAACTACGCCTACCGGGACCGCCGGGCGCGTAAGGGTGACTTCCGACAGCTCTGGATCACGCGGATCAACGCTGCGGCCCGGCTGAACGGCATGACCTACAACCGCTTCATCCAGGGCCTCAAGGCCGCCGAGATCGAGGTGGACCGCAAGAACCTCGCCGAGATCGCCGTCAGCGACCCGGCGGCGTTCGCCGCATTGGTCGACCTGGCCAAGGCCGCGCTACCCGCGCGGCCGACCCAGACCCCCGCGGCCGCCGATAAGGACAGCGCAGCCTGAGCTACACCGAACGCACCCCGCGCGTGACGGCTGCCCGCAAGCTCCTGCGGCGAAGTGGCCGGGAGCGGGCCGGGCGGTTCGTCGTCGAAGGTGCCCGTTCCGTCGCCGAGGCGCTCGACTGGGCCGGCGCGGGCGGCGAGGTGCGTGAGCTGTTCGTCACCGAGGACGCGGCCCGGCGGCATCCGGACGTGCTGGCCTTCGCCATGGCGGCTGGTGTCGCGGTCTCGACAGTGACCGAGGAGGCGGCTTCCGGGTTGTCCGAGACGGTGACGCCGTCCGGTCTGGTCGCCGTGTGCTCCAGAGTGGACGTCACCCTGGCTGACGCGCTGGCCGGCGCGCCGCGGCTGGTGGCGGTGCTGGTCGACGTCGCCGATCCGGGCAACGCCGGCACGGTGATCCGGGTGGCGGACGCGGCAGGCGCGGGCGCCGTGGTGCTCGCCGGCGACTCGGTGGACCCGCACAACGGCAAGAGCGTCCGGGCGTCGGCCGGCAGCATCTTCCACCTTCCCGTGGTGGTCGAGCGGAACGTCGGCGCGGTGCTCGACGCCTGCCGATCGGCGGGTTTGCAGCTGGTCGCCGCGGACGGCAACGGCGAGCTGTCGCTGGACGACGCCGACGACATGCTCGCGGCACCGACCGCGTGGCTGTTCGGCAGCGAGGCGCACGGGGTACCCGCCGCAGTCTCGGCCGCCGCCGACCACCGGCTGCGAGTGCCGATCCGCGGCCGCGCGGAGAGCCTCAACCTCGCCACCGCCGCCGCCGTGTGCCTCTACGCCAGCGCCAGAGCCCACGCGCCATCGCGCCAGTGATCGCCGTTTCGGCAGCGAAACGCTGGCTGAGCGAGCGGTAGCCGTCCGAAACAGCGATCCCGGGGCCCGGATAGGCTCTGACAAGCACTGTTGACAAGCCCGAAGAAGGTTCCTCCCGCCGTGTCCATCCTTGATCCAGATGCACTGGCAACGGCCGTAAGCGATGCCGCCAAGGCGTTCGCCGACGCCGGCGAGCTCGCCGTGCTGGCCGCGGTCAAGCCGGCCCACCTCGGCGACCGCGCGCCGCTGCTGCTGGCCCGCCGCGAGATCGGGTCGCTGCCAGGGCCGGAGCGGTCCGAGGCGGGCAAGCGGCTCAACGCCGCACTCGTCGAGGCGCAGGCCGCGTTCGACGCCCGCCGCGCCGGGCTCACCGCAGAGCGGGACGAGCGGGTGCTCGCCGAGGAGGCCGTCGACGTCACGCTGCCCGGGGACCGCATCCCGCGCGGCGCCCGGCACCCGGTCACCCAGATCGGCGAGGAGATCACCGACGTCTTCGTCGCGATGGGCTACGAGGTGGCCGAGGGACCCGAGCTCGAAGCGTCCTGGCTCAACTTCGACGCGTTGAACTTCGGCAAGGACCACCCGGCCAGAACCATGCAGGACACCTTCTACGTCCAGGGTTCGTCGCCGGAGGCGGAGTCCGAGCTGGTACTGCGCACGCACACCTCGCCGGTGCAGATCAGGGCCCTGCTGGAGCGCCCGCTGCCGGTCTACGTCGTCTGCCCCGGCCGCACGTTCCGCACCGACGAGCTGGACGCGACGCACACCCCGGTGTTCCACCAGGTGGAGGGGCTGGCCGTCGACGAGGACATCACGATGGCCCACCTCAAGGGCACCCTGGACTCGTTCGCGCGCGCGATGTTCGGCGCCGAGTCGCGGACCAGGTTCCGGCCGTCGTTCTTCCCGTTCACCGAGCCGTCGGCCGAGGTCGACGTGTGGTTCCCGGAGCGCAAGGGCGGCGCCGGCTGGGTGGAATGGGGCGGCTGCGGCATGGTCAACCCGAACGTCCTGCGCGCCTGCGGGATCGACACCGACCGCTACACCGGGTTCGCCTTCGGCATGGGCCTGGAACGCACGCTGCAGTTCCGCAACGGGCTGCCCGACATGCGCGACATGGTCGAGGGCGACGTGCGGTTCAGCCGCGCCTTCGGCGTCGACGCCTAAAGGAGTCTGTTGTGCTGGTTCCCGTGTCGTGGTTGGCCGACCACGTCCAGCTACCTGCGGACATCACGCCGGAGCAGCTCGGCGACGCGTTCGTCCGGGTCGGCCTCGAGGTGGAGGAGCTGCACGCCCCGCCGTCGGTCACCGGCGAGCTGGTGGTCGGCCGGGTGCGGGAGATCGAGGAGCTCACAGGGCTTAAGAAGCCGATCCGGTTCGTCATGCTCGACGACGGTGGCGCCGACCCGCGTGGCGTGATCTGCGGCGCGACGAACTTCTCCGTCGGCGACCTGGTGGTTGTGGCCCGGCCCGGCGTGGTGCTGCCCGGCGACTTCGCGATCTCGGCGCGCACGACCTACGGCCGGGTGTCCGACGGGATGATCTGCTCGGTCCGCGAGCTGGGGTTGGGCACCGAGCACACCGGGATCCTCGTGCTGCCGCCCGGGGTGGCCGAGCCGGGCGCGGACGCCGGCCCGCTGCTCGGGCTGGACGACACCGTGGTCGAGCTGGCTATCACCCCGGACCGCGGCTACTGCTTCTCGGTACGCGGGCTGGCCCGCGAGCTGGCGTCCGCGCTGGACCTCCCGTTCAGCGACCCGGCTTCGGTGGAGCTGCCGGCGTCCGACGGCGAGGCGTGGCCGGTGCGGATCGAGGACCCGGTGGGGTGCCGCCGCTTCGTGGCGCGTCGGGTGACCGGCGTGGACCCCACCGCGCCGAGCCCGTGGTGGATGCAGCGACGGTTGCTGGCCGCCGGGATGCGGCCACTCGGGCTGGCCGTCGACGTCACCAACTACGTGATGCTCGAGCTGGGCCAGCCGCTGCACGCCTTCGACGCCGACCTGCTGGACGGCCCGATCGTCGTGCGCCGCGCGCAGCAGGGCGAGAAGCTGACGACGCTGGACGGGTCGGACCGGGTGCTGGACCCCGACGACATCCTGATCACCGACGGCAGCGGGCCGATCGGTCTCGCGGCGGTGATGGGCGGCGCGTCCACCGAAATCTCCGACAAGACGTCCGACGTGGTGATCGAGGCGGCCAACTGGGACCCGCCGTCGGTGGCCCGCGCCGCCCGCCGGCACAAGCTGCCCAGCGAGGCGGCGAAGCGCTTCGAGCGGGGGGTGGACCCGACTCTCGGACCGGTGGCCGCGCGGCGCGTGGCGGACCTGCTCGTCACGTATGGCGGCGGCACCATCGCCGAGGTTGCGAGCATCGTGGGGGAGGCGCAGCGGCGCGAGGTCATCACGATCTGCGCCGACCTGCCCCGTCGTGTGTCCGGCATCGACATCGACGCCTCCACTGCTGTGGAGGCGCTGCGGACAGTGGGATGCGAGGCGGAGCAGGACGGCGACGAGCTTCGCGCGAGGCCGTCGATGTGGCGGTCCGACATCACCGATCCTTATGACCTGGTCGAGGAGGTGGCCCGGATCGTGGGCTACGACAAGGTGCCGAGCGTCCTTCCGGCGGCACCGGCTGGTCGCGGGCTGACCAAGCGGCAGCGGCTGCGCCGCCGAGTCGGGTTGGCGATCGCCGCCCACGGTTATGTCGAGGTGCTCAGCTACCCGTTCATCGGCGAGGCCGACTTCGCCGGGCTGCAGCTCGACGCGACAGACGGTCGCAGGGTGTCGATGCGCCTGGCCAACCCGCTCTCGGATAGTGAACCGCTGTTGCGCACCACCTTGCTGCCAGGTCTGCTCAAAGCCTTGTCGCGCAACACCGGTCGCGGCCAGCTCAACCTCGGGCTCTTCGAGCAGGGCACCGTTTTCCTACCTCCCTTAGAGGACCGACCGAAGGCGCCGAAACTAGGAGTTGAGCACAGGCCGAGCGACGAAGAGCTCAAGCAGCTCGAAGCGGCGCTGCCGTACCAACCGTTGC
>JACDBJ010000165.1 GCA_013695005.1 Pseudonocardiales bacterium | reverse complement strand
CTTCAACCAGCCCCGCAGCTGGACCCCGAGGTATCCATCCGCCTGCCACGCCGAGGAGTGCGCCGCTGACAAAGCCATACATGGCCATTCTGTGGCGGCCGACATACAACCCTGCGGAACTTACCCTGCCGGCTTCGTCGTAGTGCTGTTCTGTCCACGTATCCGTGTAGAACCACGCGCGGGAGAGCATCTGTGCTGCGCTGGTGACGGCGGCAGAAGCCCTTACCGTCCAGCCGGTTGCGGGCGTCGATTGCGCGTCACGCCAGTCGCGTTGGCCCGACTTGTGCGCACCACCGGTCGATTCGACTGTGCCCCCAGGCAGACCGGCCGGCCGGCCGGTGTCGAGCGTGCGCGTGCCCTCGTCGGCGTTCCCGGCGGAGTCCTGCCTCGGTTCGGCGCCGCCGCGCCGAAACACCACTGGCGCCTGCCACGGGATGGCATCCGGAGTCTGCGCCAGGACTGGCACGCCGAGTGGTTCAGCGCCCAGGTCGATTGGTTCGGTCAGGCCAGCCGCGTCGTTCGCCGCGTTGACCAGGACGTGGTGAGGCACCGCGTATGCAACGAAATCCTCGATCAAGCTCACCATGCCGATGACCCGTTGACTACTCGGATCGACAACGGGTCCGCCGGAGCTGCGCTCATACAGGATAGCGGCAAGTTTCAACGCATCCACGATCGGGCCGCCTTCATAGTGACGCAACATCGCAGGACCGTCGACCGATGCTGGGAGCGCGTAGAACCTCAGGACGCCCGGCTGACCCAACGCGTCGACTTGGGCGTTGGGCAGCGGCGTGGCACCGGAGAACTGCATCGCTTTAACGGCGAGCCCCGGGACGATCAGGACCGCAATGTCATTGCGCCGGTCGTACAGCACGACGAAGGCCCTCAGTTGGGTGCCGTTCGAGGTCGTGACGCTGATGCGCTCGGCTCCGGCGACAACATGGGCCGCGGTCATCACCCGCTCGGGCGCGACACCGAAGCCGCTCCCTTCCGAGATGTAGGTGGATCCGCGAAGGGCGGCTCTGATCATGACCAGGCTGGAGGCCGGGGGCTCGAGCGGCGAAAGCGCGACGGCAGCCAGGAGGTGGGGAGCGAGGTCGATGCCGTGGTGGATCGCCAGGGCACCGGCGATGATCGCGACGGCGCCGAGCAACCAGTTGGTGAAGCGCGTCCACGGTGGCGCGCGCGCCTTCGTTGCGCTGGCTTCGGGCAGGACTGCGGGCGGCATGCCCGCGGACGCCGTCATCGCGGCCAAGGCGATCTGCCCTCCAGCGGTGGGCGGAAGCACCGCTGCGGCGTGGGCGGCCCCGGCCACTCCGCCGGCACCGAACAGCTGGTCGGGTGCCAGCCCCGCAGCCAGCGCCACGACGACCAACGCTCCGATGCCCAGGTAACCGGTCATGCGGCGTTGCCGATCGGTGAGTGGCGCGGCTGCTTCCAGATCCGTCGCGTCGGGCTTGCTGGTGCCGCTCACGGTGGTGCGGGTGGGAAGGACGAAGGTCAGCGAGTCGACCTGCTCCAGCCGGTAGCCGGGAATGCGCCCACTGCCGACCGCAGCACGTAGGTCCTCAGCGGTGACGGTGACGCCGTTGGCGCCGAGGTAGGCCACGGCACCCTCATCGGTGAGACAGCACTCGTTGGGGCCGCGCAGCTCAAGCAGCTTGGTGATGAGGACCTGCTCGGCAACCTCGATCTTGCTCATCGCGTGTGAGTGGGCCTGGCCGATTAGTTTGTCGGCATGTGGCTGCATCTTGGCTAGGTAGGAGCGGAGTTCGTCGGGGGACCAGCCCTGCATCTGGGCTCGCAGCATGTCGAGCATCTTTTCGTCCAGAAGCGTAGTCAGGGGTGTCCGGGCGAAGAGGTGTTGGTGATTGTCGCTGCGGCGGCCTAGGTCCTTATGCAGCGCGTTCAGCTCGGATGCGGTCAGCTCTCTTGCTAGCCGGCCATCGAAGCCCGGGACCGGCTTGGCCATCACGTCCTCGGCCCATTCTTCGAGCACTGTCGCCGTCTTGGCGTCGAGGTCTTCCTGGAAGCCGCGGTCGATGAACTCGCGGACGTTCGCCGGACCGTAGCCGTAGCCTTGGTCTATCCCGCCCCACAGCTGGGTCAGCACGATGCTCAGGCGCATCGCCTGCTCGCCCGTTATGTCGTTGAGCAGCTCATGGAGCATCTCGGTCACAGCTGGCACGTATTCCTCCGGCAGGAAGAACACCTGCTCCCATACCTCCTTGGACGGTTCTGGGTGGTGCATGAGCTTCGTGACCAGCGTGCGCACGCGTGCCAGAACAGCTCGCTCCGACTCCGAACGTTCGCGCCCACCGTCCATGGTGGCTGACGTGTGATCGACAACGGCGTCAGCGGCTGGGCCACCGCCAGTTGCGCCGGTGCTGGTGGTACCGCTAGGGGTGTAGACGATGAACGTCCGACCGTCGGGCGTGGTCGTCCGCAGGGTCAGCCCGTCGACACCGTCGACCGCCCTCTTCAGTGCCGGGGCAGCCCCTGCTCCGCGCTCCCGGAGGTGTTGCTGCAGCTTCTGGAGGACCTCGGCCGGACTGGCGGGTATATCGGCGTTGCGCTGCCCTGCCGGCTCGCCAGCGTGTGGTCCTTGCAGGCTGACCGGCTCCCCGTGGGCGGGCAGGGTCGCTGGCCGGATCCGGATCAGGATCGCGGTGACCACGGCGCCGGTGATCAGACCGCCGAGGTGGGCGATCCACGACAGACCCAGCCCCGGGATGAAGCCGATCGCCAGGCTGGCCAGGACGGAGAGCCAGGGGACGGGTCCACCGGTGCGCCGCTGCATCACCACATGGCCGCCCATCAGGGAGAAGATCGCACCGGAGGCCCCGGCT
>JACDBJ010000152.1 GCA_013695005.1 Pseudonocardiales bacterium | reverse complement strand
GTGCCTGCGGTCGCGGCCTCGTTCGCGGCGCTGGCCGCGCACCGGCTGGCCTTCGGGATCACCACGCTGATCAGCCTGCTGCTGTTCCGCAACGCGTTCGCCGACGAGGGTGTGCTGCGTTCGGGCCTGGCCGGCGTCGGCGAGGCCATCCTCGTCGCGACCGTCGCGCTCGGGGTGGCCGCGGTGATCACCCCCTGGCTGGTGCACCATCTCGGTCGCACCAACGCCGTGCGGATCGGGCTGTGTGTCGCGGCTGCCGGCCAGCTGGGGCTGGCAGTGGTGACGACCCTCCCGACCGTCCTGATGGCGGCGTTCGTGCTGCCCTTGGCGGGTCAGGTTGTCAAGCTGTGCACCGACTCAGCGGTGCAGCGCCTGATCCCCGACGGGCGTCGTGGGCGGGTCTTCGCCCTCTACGACGCCGTGTTCAACGTGACGTTCGTGGTGGCGGTGACCCTTGGCGCGCTGTTCAGCCCGCCCGACGGGCGTTCGACGATGCTGCTGATCCTCGCCGCCGCCAGCTACCTGATCGGGCTGCTCTTCCACGAATGGCTACGGCGCGGTGCCGGGGTCGACGCCGTGCTCGACCGCCCACAGCCGTAGCTCCGCCTCGGCCTGCTCCGGCGGTAGCGGCCCGCGCTCCATCCGCAGCGCCAGCAGGTGCCGGTACGCCTCGCCGACCTCTGGCCCCGGCGGGATGCCGAGGATCCGCATGATCGCGTTGCCGTCCAGGTCGGGGCGGATGGCCTCGAGCTGCTCCTGCTCGCGCAGCTCGGCTATCCGCTGCACCAGCGAGTCGTAGCTGCGCTGCAACATCGCCGCCCGCCGCCGGTTGCGGGTGGTGCAGTCCGAGCGGACCAGCGCGTGCAGCCGGTCCAGCAGCGGCCCGGCATCGGTGACGTAGCGGCGCACCGCCGAGTCGGTCCACTCGCCGCGGCCGTAGCCGTGGAACCGCAGGTGCAGCCCGACCAGCTGCGCGACGTCGTTGATCACGGCCTTGGGGTAGCGCAGCTCGCGCAGCCGGCGGCGCACCATCTTCGCCCCCACCACCTCGTGGTGGTGAAAGCTCACCCGCCCGTCGGCCTCGAGCCGCCGGGTGGCCGGCTTGCCTACGTCGTGCAGCAACGCCGCCAGCCGCAGCACCAGGTCGGGCTCGCCCGGCTGCTCCTTCTCGACCGCCTGCTCGAGCACCACCAGCGAGTGCTGGTAGACGTCCTTGTGCTGCATGTGCTCGTCGATCTCCATGCGCATCGCCGGTACCTCGGGCAGCACGACCTCTGCCAACCCGGTGTCAACGAGCAGCTCGATGCCCTGCCGCGGGTTCGCGCCGCAGATCAGCCTGCTGAGCTCGGCCTGCACCCGCTCCGGCGTGATCCGGCCCAGCTCGCCGGCCATCGCGGTCATCGCCTCCCGCACCCGCGGCGCCGGGGTGAAACCGAGCTGCGAGGCGAACCGCGCCGCGCGCAGCATCCGCAGCGGGTCGTCGGCGAAGGACTCCTCCGGCGCGGCAGGGGTGTCCAGCGTGCCCACGGCAAGGGCAGCCATCCCGCCGAAGGGGTCGATGAACCGCCGTGACGGCAGCTCGACCGCCATCGAGTTGATCGTGAAGTCGCGACGCAGCAGGTCGCCCTCGAGGGTGTCGCCGAAGGCGACGGTGGGGTTGCGGCTCACCCGGTCGTAGGCGTCGGAGCGGAACGTGGTGATCTCGACGGTGGTGCCGCGCCGCGTCGCGCCGATCGTGCCGAAGGCGATGCCGGTGTCCCAGATCGCGTCGGCCCAGCCGGTGATGATCCGCTGCACAACGTCCGGGCGGGCGTCGGTGGTGAAGTCCAGGTCGGACTGCGCCAGCCTGCCGAGCAGCGCGTCGCGCACGCTGCCGCCGACCAGGTAGAGCTGGTGGCCGGCGTCGGAGAACAGCCGCGCCAACTCGTCGGCGACGGGTGCGATACGCAGCAGCTCCACAACGGCATTCTGCTGGGCTGAGGTCAACAGGTGAACGTCCTGAGCGGCGGAAGCGGGAGCGGGCACGGCGGGCCAGTGTAGGCACCGACGCCCTACCATCGCGGACATGTCCCCTCCGCGCGGCCGATCCGGCAAGCGCCGCGGGCGGTCGCCCGATCGCCGCCGTCGGCTGCGCACCGTCGACGAGACCTCGGCCGGCGGCTTGGTGGTCGACCACGCGACGTCGCGGGCCGCCGTGATCGGGCGGCTCGACCGGCGCGGGCGGCTGCTCTGGTCGCTGCCCAAAGGGCACATCGAGGACGGCGAGACCGCCGAGCAGGCCGCGGTGCGGGAGATCGAGGAGGAGACCGGCATCACCGGTCGGGTGATCGCCCCGCTCGGGACGATCGACTTCTGGTTCGTCGCCGAGGACCGCCGGGTGCACAAGACCGTGCACCACTTCCTGCTGCAGGCCACCGGCGGCGAGCTCTCCGACGCCGACATCGAGGTCGCCGAGGTCGCGTGGGTACCGCTGGGCGAGCTGGAGACCCGGCTGGCGTATGCCGACGAGCGCCGCCTGGTCCGGCTGGCGAGCACCCTGCTAGAAGAGTCCGCGTGACAGCCTGGCCGACCCGACGCACGCACATGGCGCACCCGCCGGGCGGTGCCGCCCCATGAGACGCCGCTCCGTGGCCGGCGTGCTGGCCTCGGTGGTCGTCACGGCGATGGTCACGCTGGGCGTCGCGGCGGGGCCCGCCGCATCGGTGGCGACGGCGCAGCCGGCTGCTTCGGCCAGCGGAGTGGAGCTGCGGCTCAGCGCGCTCGAGCCGCGGATCGTCACGGCCACCGGCCCCGACAAGATCACCGTCACCGGCGTGCTGGTCAACACCGGCAACGACGCGGTACGTGACCTCGTCGTACGGCTGCAGCGCAGCGACACGCTGAGCAGCGAGAGCGCGATCCGCACGGCGCTGTCGGGCGACGAGCCGGCCGACGCGGTCACCCCGAACTTCACCGCCCTCGCCGCCGAGCTCGCCCCGGGAGCGGAGCTGCCGATCTCGATCACCGTGGCGCTGCGGGGCGCACCGGGCAGCAGCCTCGCGTTGCAGCGCGCAGGCACCTACGAGCTGCTGGTGAACGTCAACGGGGTGGCCGACGGCGAGCCGGCCCGACTGGCCAGCGGCCGGATGCTGCTGCCGGTCCTGGAACTGCCGGCGGCGCCCGGCGTGCCCGCGACCGCCCCGGCGCGAACCGCCACGCC
>JACDBJ010000143.1 GCA_013695005.1 Pseudonocardiales bacterium | reverse complement strand
GGGCGTCGATCCGCAGCACGTCGGCGCCGTGCACGGCGAGCGTGCGGGTGGCCACGGGTCCGGCGATCACCCTGGTGAGGTCCAGCACCCGAGGCCGACGCGGTGCGCGCGGTGCGGCATCGCCGATCTGGCGCACCTCGAGCAGCGGCAGCTCCGCAGCGGCCTGCGCCTGCTCGCTCTCGCGCCATTGCGGCTCGGAGCGCACCGCCGACGCCACCCCGCCCGCCGCATGCAGGGCGTCCTCCAGCTCTCGATCTGGCCAGCGCAGCACCGCGGCGGCGACCTCGGCGTGTGCTGGGCCGCAGCCGAGCACGCGCAGCGCGGCGTCGCGGTGCCATGGGTAGTTGCCGTGCAGCCGTAACCAGCCGTCGGCCGTCGGGTAGAAGGCCGACAGTGGGTCCAACGGGTCGCCCATCGACGCGCCGTCGCGCAGCAGGTGGTGCTCGCTGCGGATCGCCACCGCGACCTGACGGGTGTCCAATGCGGCGTCCGCGCCGGAGGTCTCGCTGGCGGCGAGCAGGCTCGCGGCCACCGCTGCGGACGCCGTCGCCGTGACCTGCAACGTCGAGGGCAGCGTGTCCGCCGGTCCGGAAAGCTCCAGCCGCGCCAGCTCCGCCGGGTCGCCGCCGAGCAGGGCCCAGACGTCGGCCAGCAGCTCCGTCGCTCGCCCGCTCGCCACGCGGCCACGCTAGCCACGGCGGGCTACCGTGGCCGCTGTGCGTCTGACTCATTTCCGCGCGCTGATGGCCGACGAGTTCGGCTCGGTTCGGGCCGCCTCGCTGGCCCGCGACCATTTCTTCGCGGATCTGGACGGTCGGACGGTGGAGCAGGCATTGGACGCCGGCGTCGACCCCAAAGACGTCTGGCGGGCCGTCTGCGAGGCCTTCGAGGTGCCGGCCGAACGGCGGTGAGCGGGCTCCTAGCGCATGGGCGTGTCGGTTCCTGATCGAACAGGTGTTCGGCTAGGCTCCTGTCCACAACCGGCGGGCTGGTCCACAGCCGGCGCGGCAGTTTCCACACTGTCAGCGTCAGCACCTAGCGTCGGTTTCCGACAGCTCGTCCACGAAGCTAGCCCCGAAACAGCGAGGTGGGACCGTGACCGCACCGGACCGGGAGAAGGCGCTCGCACTCGCGATGGCCCAGATCGAGAAGAACCACGGCAAGGGATCGGTGATGCGTCTCGGTGACGAGGTGCGAGCGCCGATGAGCGTGATCCCGACCGGTTCGATCGCCCTGGACGTCGCGCTGGGCATCGGCGGGCTGCCTCGCGGCCGGGTGGTGGAGATCTACGGCCCGGAGTCCTCCGGCAAGACCACCCTGGCGCTGCACGCGGTGGCCAACGCGCAGGCGGCGGGCGGCATCGCCGCGTTCATCGACGCCGAGCACGCGCTGGACCCGGAGTACGCCAAGGCGCTCGGTGTCGACACCGACGCGCTGCTGGTCTCCCAGCCCGACACCGGTGAGCAGGCGCTGGAGATCGCCGACATGCTCATCCGCTCCGGCGCGCTGGACGTGATCGTGATCGACTCGGTTGCCGCGCTGGTGCCGCGGGCGGAGATCGAGGGCGAGATGGGCGACAGCCACGTCGGCCTGCAGGCCCGGCTGATGAGCCAGGCGCTGCGCAAGATCACCGGTGCGCTGAGCAACTCCGGCACCACGGCGATCTTCATCAACCAGCTCCGCGAGAAGATCGGCGTCATGTTCGGCTCCCCGGAGACCACGACCGGTGGCAAGGCGCTGAAGTTCTACGCCTCGGTGCGGCTCGACATTCGGCGGATCGAGACGCTCAAGGACGGCACCGACGCGGTGGGCAACCGGGCGCGGGTGAAGGTGGTCAAGAACAAGGTGGCCCCGCCGTTCAAGCAGGCCGAGATGGACATCCTGTACGGGCACGGCATCAGCCGCGAGGGCTCGCTCATCGACGTCGGCGTGGAGCAGTCCCTCGTGCGCAAGTCCGGCGCTTGGTACACCTACGAGGGCGACCAGCTCGGCCAGGGCAAGGAGAACGCCCGGACGTTCCTGCTGGAGAATCCCGACATCGCCGCCGAGATCGAGAAGAAGATCAAGGAGAAGCTGGGCATCGGTGCCCAGCTCGACGCCGAGGACATCACTCCGCCCGCGCCGGTGGACTTCTGAGCATGGCCGTGGCCCGCGGCCGGTCCAGCTCGGGCGGTGCTGAGGACAGCGACAAAGCCGGGGACGACCCGGAGTCGGTCGCCCGCATCATCTGCCTGCAGCTGCTCACCGACCGGCCACGCACCCGCAGCGAGCTGGCCGCCGTGCTGCACCGCCG
>JACDBJ010000116.1 GCA_013695005.1 Pseudonocardiales bacterium | reverse complement strand
GGCCGGGTCGGTGTCGCCGTGCCGGACCTCGGCTGGCGCGGGATGGCCGTGCACCCGCAGCAGGTGCCGCCAGGCGCCGACCAAGTACGGCTCCGGGCGGTGGACGCCGCGACCGACCCCGACGGCTGGCTGGCTGTCACCGGGCCGCGGATTCGGGAGGTGATCAGCCTGACCGACTACCTCCAGTCGTCCAGCGCGGGCCGCGGGCCGGTGTTGATCGATTTTCAGATGGCGTTCCTGCTGCCGTGCCAGCGCGAGATTCCCCGCGTCGCCGGCGGGCTCGCGCAGGCGCCGGTCGCCGTGATCGAGCCGTCGCGCCGGTACCCTCCGGGGGAGCTGCCGACCTCGACAATTGCCGGCGGCAACTTCGTCGCCCTGAATACCGAGGCTCAGCGCCGTGAGCTGCCCACCCGGCTGCGGGGCAGCCCGGACGTGGAATGGGGTCATCTCGTGCTGTTGGACTACCCGCTGGCCCGCGACGCCTACGCGGTCGAGCAACGTCAGAGCACTGTCCCTGGCTGGGCCGGCTCGTGACGCGCTCGCCGTCCACCGACCGGCGCCGGGTCTTGGCTCGCGTGTTGGGCGGGCTGTACACCGCGATGGCCGTGTTCTAGCTGGCTGACCTGCCTGGCTTCGTCGGTGTGCTGGAGACCTTCGACCTCGGCGGACGGGCGATGGCGTGGACCCTTGCGCTGATCTTGCTGGTCGGCGAGCTGGTCAGCGGCCTGTGGCTGCTGGCGGTGCCCTGGCGCCGGCCGCTCGTCCCGGCGGTCGTCTTCACCCTCGTCTCGGTGTTGTGGACCACGCTGGCCACCCAGGCGTTCTCCGCGGGCTGGCGCTGAGCCACTGCGGTTGCTTCGGGGTGTATCTGGTCAGCCGCTGCGCTGGTGGGTGCTACTGCAAGACGCCGCGCTGCTGGGCTACTCCGCACTGTTGCTGCGCGCCGCCGTCCGCGGACGGCACTCGATCACCGCCGGACCCGAAGCCAGCCGGGCAACGTCACCGCGATGAGCAGCGCCATCGCCGCTACCAGTCCGGCGCCACCACCGGCGTAGGCGCCGAACACCGCGATCGCGGACAGCTCCGTACCCAGGCTCGCCACCGAGGTCACCGTCGCCCTGGCCGGCCCGGTGATCGCATCCTGCAGCCGGGCGTCCAACAGCACGATGACCAGCCGCAGCAGGCCGTGCCACAGCGCGAAGCCGGCCATGCCTACCGGCTGCGCGGCGAGGGTGGCCGCACCCAGCGCCGCCGCTGCGGTGGCCAGCAGTGTTGCCACCCCCAGCATCGGCAGCCGCGCCGCGGCACCGCTGAACGCCGTGGCGCCCGCCGCCGTCAACGGCAACGCCACCAGCACGAGCGGGACAAGGCTCGCCGGCACGCCCCACGCGCCGGCAAGCAGCGGGCTGAACTCCTCGACGCCGTCCAGCCCGGTCACCAGCACCACGGCCAGCGCCGCCGCGAGCACGCGAGGCCGGGTCACGATCTCGGCCACGCCGGCGCGCAGCACCTGAAAGTAGCCGAGCTCATTGGCCCCGGACTCCTGTTCGCCGGCGGGCTGGGGCCGACCGCGGGCCTCCGGGATTCGCGCGGCCAGCACCGCGCCCGCGAGCGACAGCCCCACGCTCACCCAGCCGACAAGGGCGTACCCGCCGGCGAGCAGCAGCGGGGTTGCCGCCGCGGTCGCCAGCACCTCGGTCACCAGTGCGACCGACTGGGCTCGACCCATCAGGCCGGGGTACTGGTCGGCGGCCCCCGCCGCGTCGAGGCTGTCGTAGACCAGCGCCTCGAAGGCGCCGGACTGCAGTGATCCGCCGATCCCCCACAGCACAAACCCGATGGCGAAGCCGGCGAACTCGGGCCAGCTGACCCAGACGGTGAAACCGGCGGCCTTCAACAAGCTGGCGAGCACGACCGCGGAACGGCGCGAGAACCGGTCTGCCCAGGCACCAGAGGGCACCTCGGCCAGAACCGCCACCGTCGACCAGATCCCGAACAGCAGGGCGATCTGGCCCTCGCTCAGACCGGAGGCAAGGAACAGCAACGCATAGACCGCGTACAGCGGCACAGCGTCGTCCAACGCCGAGTACGCGATGACCCGGCGGGCCAGCCGCCGTGGATCAGGTGGTTGTCAGAGTCAACCGAAGCCGGTGGCGCTCATGACCTCAGCCTAGCCCCCGACCCATCCGCACCGGACGGAATGCCGCCATGATCATCGAATGAGTGCGTCTCGGCGTCGGTCGGCGACGGGCAGAGGCACACAACTGGCGATCATGTGTGCCGGAGGCGACGCGGGGACTCGTCCGGCGCGAGCAGGATGCGTCGCGGGATTCCGATGACCTGGTCGAAACGTAGCGGGAACTCAGGCGTCACAGACCCGCGGTTTCCTGTAACGGACTCACCCACGGTGAGGCGCACCTAGGGTTCCGCCGGTCCCGCGAGCCGCGGCCGGGTCAGGTCCGAGAGGTGCAGGCGGTCCGGCCGCACTGCGGCTGCCGGCGCGCTCCACGGCGGGACAAAAGCCCGGGAGGCCAGCCCTCGCCTGGGCGACCTCTGGCCGGGCGTCGTCCGTGGAGGCCCGCCCGTGCCACAAGACAAGCCGAACCGATCCGGCCCCGAAGCCCGCTATGCGGTACAAGCCGAGGCTGCACTGCCCACCACCCGCTGGGAGGAAGAGGTCGCCCGCGGGCTGGAGCTCGGGCTGCAAGGCGCGGACTCGATCGTCGACCGGCGCATCCCCACGTTCAGCCGCGGCGAGCTGCCGCACTTCGCTGGCATCAACACCTTCCTCAAGGCGCCCTACCTCGAGGACGTCCGGCGCTGCGGTGAGTACGACGTCGCGGTGCTGGGCGCCCCGTTCGACGGCGGCACCACCTACCGCTCCGGCACCCGGTTCGGGCCGCAGGGCATCCGCAAGATCTCCGCGCTGTACGGGCCGTACAGCTTCGAGCTGGGCGTCGACCTGCGGGAGTCGATCACCATCGCCGACCTGGGCGACATCTTCACCATCCCCGGCAACATCGAGA
>JACDBJ010000114.1 GCA_013695005.1 Pseudonocardiales bacterium | reverse complement strand
GGCCAGTTCTAGCCGCTCGCCCGTCGTCGATCGATGCTGCGGACCACCAATGCAATCGTCGCGATCGACTCGGGGTCAAGCGTCGGCACGGAGGCGCACACCTCGTCCCAGAACGTAACGGCTTCGACATCTACCTCCCCCGGGCCTGCACCGCCACCTTCTGCTCGATCCGGTCTTGAAGACTCAGGATCAAGATTGTCTCGTTCGCTACGGCGGCCCACAACGCCCGCCTAGTACTGCAACGGCAGTTCACGTCACGGCGGCCGGTGGTCGCGGCGTCGGTAGTGGCAGGCGCGGGCTTGGTGTTGTCGGCGGCGTCGCCAGTTCGACCAGGTGATCGTGGTGGTGACGCAGGCGATCGGCGCGAGGACGAGGATGGCGAGCAGGCGACGGATCTCGTTGCTGCTCAGCGGGATCAGCCCGTCGTGGTTGGCAGTGGGTCCCCCTTTTACGCCTCCTGGGTGCGGGTGGCGGCGAGGTAGGCGGCAGCGAGCATCGCGAGGGTGATGTGGGCATACCAGGCCCGGTAGCCGCGGACCTGGTAGTGATCCAGACCGGCTTCGTTCTTCGCGGTCTGGAAGCACTCCTCGATCGCCCACCTGGCTGCGGCGACGCGGATCAGCTCCGGCACCGGCGTGGCGGCAGGGCCAGCGCAGCGGTAGAACGCCAGCTCGGGGTCCTTGCCCGGTGCCGGGTCGATCTGTCGGCGCACCAGCAGCCAGTGGCCCCACCCGGGCGGCAGTCCGTCGGGCTTCGCGGTGGTGTTCAGGGTGAGGACGGCCCAGTCATAGAGCCGCTCGCCGTGCGCGCCCGGCCCGGCCGAGCGGCGTTCCCACGCCTTTTCACCGGCGAGTAGGGCGAGGTTCTTGGCCTGGTGGCGGCGCCCGTCCGGACAGGTCAGCGTGTCGTCGCTGCGGGTGGCCAGCACGAACGGCACTCCGCGGGCGGCCAGCCAGCCGCGGAAGGCCCGGTTCTGCCCGAACGCCTCGTCCGCGGTCACCCAGCCGGCCAGGACACCGGCAGCGTGCGCGCGGGCCAGCATCTCGACGCCGAGCTGCGGCTTGGTCGCGAACCCCACCTCAGCCGGGACACCGGCCACCGCGCAGCGGTCGGCGTCCTCGGTCCACGACGTCGGCAGGTACAGCTCGCGATCCACCAGGGCCCGACCACGCGCGGAGCCGTAGGCCAGGAACACTCCGAGCTGACAGTTGTCGATCTTTCCGCTGGTGCCGGTGTACTGGCGCTGCACCCCGGCCGAGCGCACCCCCTTCTTGATGAACCCGGTGTCGTCCACAATCCACACCCCGGAGCCGTCACCGAGCTGGTCCAGGACATATCCGCGCAGGTCATCGCGCACCCCGTCGACATCCCAGTCCGCCGTGCGCAACAGCCGCTGCATCCCGTCCGGGGACACCGCACCGGAATGCTCGGCCAACGTCCAGCCGTTCTTACGCTCCAGACCCGCGAGCAGCCCACGCAGATACGCCCCGACCCGGCGGCGCGGCTCGACCCGACCGAACCGGCCCGCGATCAGCTCCACCACCGCATCCAACGACGCGCCCCACCCAGCAACATCCACCACGCAGTGATCATCACCGCCGGACAGGCCTCAGCCTCTCACGACACGCCGAACTGCCGTTGCAGTACTAACCGCTGCCAATAGCCGATTTCACAACGGACCGTCCGCCAATCCCGGTAGTAGTACAGCAGCGGCTCGTCCTGGCCTCGCTCGGTGTTGGTGTAACCGTGCCGTTCATAAAAGCGGCGAGCATCGATGTCTTCACCGTCGACGTTGATCTCAACTAAGTCGCCACCGCGCTCCCGGACTACGGCCTCCGCGGCGCTGAGCAGCACCGAGCCCAGCCCGCGTCCGCGCAACTCGGGAACGCCACATAGAGCTCGTCGAGAACGGCAACCGGACCTCGTACCAAACGTTGGGACCAGGGTCAGCAGCGCGCCGGCCACGGCCGGCTCACCTGCCAGCAAAGCGATCACGACAGTGCCCGCCAACAGCCGCCCCAGCCGCCGACCAAGCACGACCGGCCCAGGCCTGGGTGTGCTGTAGTCCCGATTTGAACCTATCGAGCAAGCCGGCGACCTCGGCGGCCTCCGCCGCCGTCGCCACCCGCGGCGTAACCACCAACCGCTGCCCCATCCGAAAGTATGTACGAGACGGCCCGCTGGGGAAGCCGCCCGGGGGCGGGGTCAGGACTAGTTCCGCACCTCATCGCCGCTAGACCATTCGGTTATCTCAGACAGAAATACAATGGTAGTGAGCGCCAACTAAAGGCGGTGTCGGTAGCCAACGTACGGGTCGTCACGGCATCAGAGACGAAGGGAGCGCACGATGCACGCCGACGTCGGGGACCAGATCGTCGTGGAGACCGCCGCCCTGGACCGGCGGCGACGCCTCGGTGTGATCACCGAGGTGATCGGGGTGGGCGACGAGGAGCACTACCGGGTGCGCTGGGAGGACGGCCACGAGTCGCTGTTCTATCCGGGCGGGGACGCCCGCATCCTGCAGCAACGGTCTTAGCACGCGGTAGCCGGTGGCCGGGCGGTGCCTAGTGCGTTGACCACGAACGTTCACCGGGTTGGTGACACGCCGTGCAGCGTCCCACGAGTGAAGCGGTGTTGATCTCACTGTCGACCTCGACATCAGGTCGGGGATCGGGAGTGGGGTCGGATGGCGGAACCAGTCAGAGCACGCAGGCTCACCGACGACGAGGGTCGGCGGTTGACCCAGATCGTTGCGCCGGGGCAAGCACGGTTCGATCCGGACCCGCAGAGCAATGATCATCATGGCGTCGTCTTCAGGGACCCCGGTGCCGGCTATCGCCCGGCTGGTCGCTGCCGATGAGGACACTGTCCGCGATGTGGTCCACGTTTTCAATGAGCGAGGGTTGGCCGCGCTGGACCCTCAGTGGGCGGGAGGCCGTCCCCGCCTGATCAGCGATGACGACATCGCGTTCGTCGTCTCGACGGCCACCACTCGGCCCGGCGCGCTCGGGCGCCCGTTCACGCACTGGAGCGTGCGCAAGCTCGCCGCCTACCTGAGCAATAACCCCGACCGGCGGGTCCGCGTCAGCCGGGAGCGGCTACGGCAACTGCTGCGCGAGCACCGCGTGTCGTTCCAGCGCACCCGCACCTGGAAGGAGTCCCACGACCCCGACAAGGAGACCAAACTCGACCGTATTGAGGAAGTGACCAGCAAATTCCCGAAACCGGTGCTTCGCGTTCGACCAGTTCGGGCCGGTGTCGATCCGGCCCTGCCACGGCAGCACCTGGGCTGTGGGTGCCCGAAACTGTGCACACCTCATGCGACCTGCTGATATTCGCGGAGCAGTCCGCCGAGCCGATCGCGTCGTCGGACGTTGTGGATCTCGGTTGGGGTGTGGTGGGGCAGCGGCCGTAGGGGAGAGGCCTGGCCGAGAGTGCGGTGCGGCCGGTGGTGGTTGTAATGGGATTCGTACTCGCGCAGCACCGTGGTGGCGTGCCGCCGGTTGATGATCAGCATCCGGTCGAGCAGTTCGCGGCGCAGGCTGCCGACGAAGCGCTCGGCGATCGCGTTCGCTCGAGGTGCCCGTACCGGTGTCTTGATGATGCGGATGTCGATGGCGGCGAACACCGCATCAAATGCGGCGGTGAACTTGGCGTCGCGGTCCCGGATCAGAAACCCGAAGCGCCGAGCGGCGTCGTCGAGGTCCATGAGCAGGTTGCGGGCCTGCTGGGTCAACCACGTTCCGGTGGGGTGGGCGGTGACACCGAGGATGTGGACGCGGCGGTTGGCATGCTCGATGACGAAGAAGACGTAGAGCCGGCGCAGGGTGATGGTGTCGAGATGGAACAGGTCGCAGGCCAGGATCGCGTGGGCTTGCGCTCGGAGGAACGGTGTCCACGTCTGCCCTGCTCGTCGTGGTGAGGGGTCGATGCCGGCGGTGTGCAGGATCTTCCAGATGGTGCAGGCGCCGATCCGGTAGCCCAGGCCAGTGAGCTCGCCGTGGATGCGCCGGTAGCCCCAGGTGGGGTTCTGCGTGGCCAGGCGGATAACGAGGGCGCGCACTGCGGCGGGGATGGCGGGTCGGCCCGGTTGGACGGGCGGACTGGTCCAGCGCCGGGCCACCAGCGCGCGGTGCCAGCGCAGGATCGTGGCCGGTGTGACGAGCAGCCCGAGGCGGCGACGGACCGGGAGCAGTCGGGCGAGGGCGGCGATCACAGCTCGGTCGGTCCAGCTCACTCGCGGCCGGGGCGTGCGTCGTTGGAGCACCGCGAGTTGGTGGCGCAGGACGAGGATCTCGATCTCCTTGGTGGTCTCGGATCTGGCGCGCAGGACCATCCAGCCCAGCAGCTTGGCGAACATGAGGTAGATCAGCTTCAGCGCCACCTGCGGATCATGCCGGGCTCCTGCTGAGACGAAGCAGCAGCTCACAGGCTCCGTGCATAGTTTCGGGCTCCGTGCATAGTTTCGGGCACCCACAGACTGGAACATCGAGGGTGATGCGGGTCCCATAGTCAGCGTTATGGCCGAAGTCGACGCTCTTAACCGCGTAAGCAGCTCAGGCGTCGCCTCGACGATCTCGACGCTGATCGGCTCCTCCCGGCCGGGCAGTTCGAGGGCCCATCGGTCAGCGAGGTAGCTCAGCCCGACCTGGTCCAGACGAGATTCCGCGGCGGCTCGGGCCGACGCGTGCCCCAGCGGGTAGCCGAACACGGTCACGGGTGTGACGGTGTCGCGATCGCCGGCGGGCACCAGATAGCCGAGGAGGCTCACCGTCGTCATGCCGAACGTGCGGCATCCAGTGACGAGGGATCATGAAGGCGACGGTAGCCGCCGTGCTCGTCGGCTGCACACGATTTGCGGTTCCGCTCCCGCGTCTCGGCGCGCAGGATGATTCCGGTGAGCCTGTCCGTGCCCTACATCCTCGCCGCTGCCGCCCAGTCGGAACCGACCCGCCGCGTGTCCGTGGCGGACCGCAGCGTGAGCTGTGCCGAACTCAACTCGCTGACCGAGCGCGCCGCCTACGAGCTGCTCGCGTCCGGGGATCGGCCGGCCCACGGGGTGCAGTTCTCGTCGTTGTCTGCATT
>JACDBJ010000106.1 GCA_013695005.1 Pseudonocardiales bacterium | reverse complement strand
GCCGAGGCCGAGGCGGCCGCCGACGAGCCCGGCGTCGAGTACTTCTGCGTCGGCCCGTGCTGGCCGACGCCGACCAAGCCGGGCCGCCCCGCGCCTGGCCTGGAGCTGATCAAGACCGTGGCGGCGGCTAGCCCGAGCCGGCCGTGGTTCGCCATCGGCGGCATCGACCACGCCCGTCTGGACGCCGTGCTGGACGCGGGCGCCACCCGGGTCGTCGTCGTCCGGGCGATCACCGAGGCCGAGGACCCGACCGCCGCCGCCCGAGCCCTGGCCCAGCGTCTGCGCCGCTGACCTGCAGCTGCACGCCGTGGCCGCGTCCGGCCACAGCCGCAGTTTGGAGCCAAATGGCAGTTGTACGAGCCGCCCCAAGGCCCGTTTGGAGCCAAACGGCGGTGGATACGACCTAGGCGCGCTGCAGCCTCAAGGCGTGGCTGCTGTCGGCGGCGAACAGGAACGCGCCCTGCAGCACCACGGCCGCAGCGTGACCCTGTGCGCTGGACCCCGCGGCCGCGCGCCGGTAGCGGCGTACGCCGTACCAGACGTAGCCCACGTCCAGACCGGCGTTGAGCACGAGCTGGCCGAGCAGCTTGCGCCGCCGCCTGCGTTGCGCCTGCGGCCCGTGCGGGTCGTCGAGCCCGGCGAGCTGTCGGAGCGTCAGCCGGCGCACGAGCGCGACGATCGCGAGGTCCACCAGACCCCACCCGGCGTTCTGCACCCCGAAGGCCCGCAACCGGACGTCGCCACGGCGATGCCCCACCGCCGCGAGCACCCAGCCGAGCCCGACGCTGGCGATCCCCCAGCGTCCGACGTGCCCCGCCAGCGCCTCCTGCTCGTCCCAAACGTCCATCGGCGCAGGCTAGCGGCGGGTGAGTTTCGGCCAACCGCGCGTCGCGCGTGACCCGATCGGGAGAGCGTTTCGCTGGCGCGAAGGCACCTCCGTGGGTAATCCTGTTCCGACCATCACCTAAAGATCAGGTGAACGGGCTGTGTCGAGGAGGTCGCCGTGTCTGCGTGGAGTAGCTACGTCGCGATCGGGGACAGCTTCACCGAGGGTCTGGACGACCGGCTGCCAGACGGCTACCCGCGCGGCTGGGCCGACCGGGTCGCCGAAGAACTGGCCGCCGGGCGGTCCGGGTTCCGCTATGCGAACCTCGCCGTGCGCGGCAAGCTCCTGAACCAGATCGTCGCCGACCAGATCCCGGTCGCCGAGCAACTCCGGCCCGAACTGATCACCTTTTGCGCGGGCGGCAACGACATCATCAAGCCGCAGTGCGATCCCGACGCGCTAGCCACCCGCTTCGACCACGCGCTGGGCAGGCTGACCGCCACCGGGGCCGAGGTCGTGATCTTCACCGGTTTCGACGTCCGTCAGGTGCCGGTGCTGCGGCGCCTCCGTGGTCGGATCGCGACCTACAACGAGCTACTGCGGGCCAGCGCGGACAACCACGGATGCCGCGTGGTGGACCTCTGGAGCATGACGGTGCTCACCGACCCGCGGGCGTGGTGCCTCGACCGCCTGCACCTCACGACCGAGGGTCACCGACGGGTGGCGTTGCGGGTGATGGAGGTGCTCGGTGTCCCGGTCAGCGACGACTGGCGCGCTCCGTGGCCGCAGGCCGTCGCGTCGCCGTGGGCGTACCGTCGCCAGCAGGACGTCATCTGGGCGAGGCAGTACCTCGTGCCCTACCTGCGCAAGTGGGTCCGCGGTATTCCGACCGGTGAGGGTTTCCTGCCGAAGCGGCCGGAACTCGCGCTGTGGGATGCCGAGCCGACCCCGGGGCCGATCGGCTTGACCTCTCGGCCCGCCAGCTAGCTGTGATGCCCTGGTAGGTCGTTGACGCGGCTCATGGGTGGTTGACCGCCGAGTGCGGTGTGGTGGTGGTCTGTTCCACTGAGTCTCGGCTTCCCGCGGCGGCTGATCTTGCTGCTGGTTGGATCGAATTCGCTGGTTCGTGCACCGCTTTGGGGGCGGGTCGTGTCATTCCTGAAGGAGCGGGGCTGGTCAACCCCCTGTTCTTGGTCTTGATCTTTTTCTTGCTGTCTTCGGCCTGCTTGTGCGCGCGCCGAGGTAAGGCGTCGGGGTCAAGGATCGGCCCGCAGGGTCGACCGCGGAGCGGCCGGGAGGTCCTTGACGCCGACGCCGCTCGGCGCATGCTGTTCAGGGCGGAGAGAGAAGGGGGTCGGCGACTCTGGTTTCCTCTCGTGATCGGGGGTCGAGGTCGAGGTGCGCGTGCTCCAAAGCCGGGTTCCCGGCTGGTGAACAGGCCCCCGGTGTGGGGCTGTCGGTCATTCCTTCGCCGCGCGGAGGGCGGCATGGAGTGTTGCGACAAGGTTCGCGGTGGGCGAGATCAATCAGACGGGACGACCACGCCGGCGACGGGGGTCATGACACGCACGGTCCGCGCCCACTGCGGTCTGCGGCCGCTCATGCCGTGCGGGTTCGCGCCGGCGTTAAGCAGCGGATGTGGTGATCACGCAGGCCGTAGAAGACCAGCACGATCAGCTCGCGGGCCGCGGCGACGACACCGACGTTGCGGCCGCGGCGCTGGGCGACCCGGTCACGGGTCTGCCCGAGGCGGGTGTGCACCGGAACCCGTTGCACGGCCTCGACCGCGGCCCAGCGAACCAGGCGGGAACCCTGTTTGGTGATCCGGCCCCGGTGCACGGTGGTATCGGACTCGTGGTGTTTGGGAGTCAGCCCCGCCCAGCTGGCCAGCTGCGCCGGCCCGGGAAACCGGGTGACGTCGCCGATCTCGGCGACGAACACCGCGGCCAGCACGGGGCCCACTCCGGGGATCACCTGGATCGCTCGGTAGCCCGGGTGCTCGCGCAGGCGTGCGGCAACGAGCTTGGCGAACAGCTCGACCTCGACGTCCATGGCCGCGATCAGCCCCAGCACCGAGTTCACCCGAGCCCGGGCCGCGATAGGCAGCTCCACCCGCGCCAGCAACTTCTGGCCCTCGACGCCGAACAGATCACTCATCACCACCTGCACGCCGGCACCCGCAAGTACGGCGTGGACCTGGCACTTCAGGTTCGACCGCAGCCCGACCAGTTTCGCCCGGTGCCGCACCAACTGCCGCAGCTCCCGGGTTGCCGGTGGGGCGATCCACGCCTCGGGCAGTCGGCCCATCCGCAGCAGATCGGCCAGGTCCGCGGCGTCACGCTCGTCGTTCTTCACCCGTCGGTAGGAGAACATCTTCACCCCCAGTGGATGCGCCAAGTGCACGTTCGCGCCGAGCTCAGCCAACGTGTCCGCGGCCCAGTACCACCCATACGTGGCTTCCAAGACCACCTCCGGCGTCTCACCGGCCCGGGCCATCACCGCCGCCAGCCGCTCCGGGTCATTGAGGATCCGCACGGTCTCCAAGTGCTCCCCGGCCTCGGTCATCCGCACAATCACCGACCGCCGCCGATGCAGATCGATACCGACGATCTGCTGCCCTGCGTACGACTCGCTCACAGTGGGGCCTCCTTCGTCGAAATGGACGTGAGCACCCGAGCATGAGCCGGGAGTCCACGAGGAGCGAGGCCCCGCTCCTTCATCGCATCAGATGGTCTGTGTAACAAGATCCTCTTGAGTTGAGGAGTACACAGATGACCATGACCGACGATCAGCAGCGGGAGCACCCGCTCGGGGCGCAGGCCGTTGTTCGGGAGCCGGGTTCGGCTCGTGAGGCGATCAACTCCATGATCGACGCCGGGCTGCTCGACGATGTGATGGACCGGGTCGACGCCGGCGGGCTCACGCTGACCGGCGAGGGAGGCTTCCTCCCTGAGATGATCAAGGCTGTTCTGGAGCGCGGTCTGGCCAGCGAGCTGACCGGGCATCTGGGCTATGAGCGCGGCGATCCGGCCGGGCGCGGCTCGCCGAACTCGCGCAACGGCACCACCCCCAAGACCCTGGCGACCGAGGTCGGCGACATCGGGCTGGACGTGCCCCGCGATCGCGTCGGGTCGTTTGAGCCGCAGCTGGTTCCGAAGGGCTCGCGGCGCGCCGGCGGCCTCGACGACATGATCATCTCGTTGTACGCGGGTGGGATGACCGTGCGCGACATCGGCCATCACCTGGCCCGCACGCTGGGCACCGAGCTGTCCCACGACACCATCTCCAAGATCACCGACAGCGTGTTGGAGGAGGTCAAGGCCTGGCAGTCGCGCCCGTTGGAGGAGATCTACCCGATCATCTACCTCGACGCGCTGGTGGTGAAGGTCCGCGACGGCCACCAGGTCCGTAACAAGGCCGCGCACATCGCCGTCGGCGTGGATCTCGACGGGGTCAAGCATGTGCTCGGGATCTGGGTCCAAGCCAGCGAAGGGGCGAAGTTCTGGGCCGGGGTCTGCGCCGAGCTGGCCAACCGCGGCGTGCGCGACGTGCTCATCGTGTGCTGCGACGGGCTGACCGGTTTCCCCGAGGCCATCGAGGCCACCTGGCCCCAAGCCACCGTGCAGACCTGCACCGTGCACCTGATCCGGGCAGCAATGCGGTTCGTGTCCTACGCCGACCGCAAGAAGGTCGCGGCGGCGCTGCGCCCGATCTACACCGCACCCACCGTCGAGGCCGCGGAGACCGAACTGCTCGCCTTCGCCGAGTCCGACCTCGGGAAACGCTACCCCGCCACCGTCGCGACCTGGGAGAACGCGTGGGAGCGGTTCATCCCGTTCCTGGCGTTCCCACCCGAACTCCGCAAGATCATCTACACGACCAACGCGATAGAGAGCTTGAACTTCCAGCTGCGGAAGATCATCAAGAACCGGGGTCACTTCCCCAACGACGACGCGGTCATCAAGCTGCTGTGGCTGGCGATCCGCGACATCGAGGACAAACGCGCCCGCCAACGCGCGAAGGAAAAGGGCCTACCCGCGAACCAACGCAAGGCCCCACCACGACTCGTCGAAAAAGCCGTCACCCAAGGCTGGAAAGCCGCCCTCGGCGCGCTCGCCCTGACCTACCCCGACCGGCTCGGCCCCTACCTGACCTGACCGTTCACAGATCAACTTACACAGACAACTTGACAGGCTCCCGGATCGTCTCGTAGGAGACCACGACGCCCCGCGCGAGCATCATCCCTCGACCTCGCGGAAGCTGAGCGGAAACCGGTGATAGAGCCACACACAGTGGCTGATGATCTCCGCCGGGTACCGGAACCCCTTGTCTGACGGCGCAACGGCGGCCACGAAC
>JACDBJ010000060.1 GCA_013695005.1 Pseudonocardiales bacterium | reverse complement strand
ATCTGCGATCGCTGCCTCCAACTCTGTGAAGAGATCATCATCGAGGAAGCACGCCCGAGATGAAGAGCGCATCTCCGGCGAGGTCCTCGCCAGCGAGCCGGGGTAGCGGCACTGGTGCGCCGGCGGGATCGTCCACAACGGCCGCGCCACCACGATGCTGAGCTGATGTGCGGCGGCCTGCCGAGCGGCAACACGCTGGGCGTCACGGTCGTCAAAGACACCCGTGACGAGCCGGCTCCCGGCGAAGGGGAAGAACCGAGCCCCTGAAGAAGCACCTCCCCGTTATCGGCGCCGTTCGCCGCGAGGCCCTGCACGAAGGTACTTGCGCCCAAGTGCTGCACATTGGAGCATTCGACGACGAAGGGCCCATCCTGGCTAGGCTCCACAACCAGTACCTGAGTGGCAACAACCTGCGGTTATCCGGGCGACACCACGAGATCTACCTCAGCGACCGCCGCAGAACCGACCCCGCCAAACTCAGGACGATCCTCCGGCAACCGGTCCAACCCGTCAAGTAATATGACAGCACGCCGAATTTGCCGAAACGGCACCTACCGGAACTCGATGCCGGACCGACGATGCAGGCCCGCTCGCACAAGCCGGACGGGCCACTACGAGTGACGACAAGGTATTGAAGCGGCAGCATTCAGACGGTTCGAATATCTACACTGCGCCGGTAAATGCCATTTGGTGAGTGCTCACGCCTGGTAGTAGTAGTGCCTCGTCGTGGTGTGGTTGGCGACCCAATGGTCGCTACCTTGTTCGCGGCACCAACGGGGGAAGTCGTCACCCGGCCGTCCAACGGCGTCGTAACGCACCCAGTCGCGTAACAGGGACCACATCTCCGCCAGCTCGTCGCGCTGCTCTGCGCCGATGACCCCGGCGGGGGCTTGATTAGTAATCGCGACCGCGGCGCACAATTGCAGCACGTAGTCGGCGACCGTGCCATCGACGACACCGCGACCCTCGTCCAAATGGTGCGTCCCGTAATCGACCCAGCTCAGCCGATAGCCCAGCAACATGCGCCACCATCTCGGCTCGCCCGTCAGCGCGAGTGCGTAGGTAATGGCGCCGATAACGGCGTGGCCGCCGAACCGATCGTGGCGGCCATGCATCCCCAGCGGCTCGTGCTCGCGAGTCTGGATCGCCCACCAGATGACCTGCGGTTCAGAGACGTGCTCCCGCACGTACGGCCGCAGCACCTGTGCGCGCAACGGCTCGCGAAGCCTCATGTCCCAGCCGTGTCGCTCCTGCGCTCGGAACGCCACCTGCGCCAGCTCATCGCGGTCCTCAACCGATGCCACCGCGGCCAGAAGCTCAGACAGAGCGGTCAGCAGGCCGGGCCGGTACCCGTTGCGCTCGGCGGCAAGATAGCTCAACCACAGCGAACGAAGTACCGGGCGCACGCGGCCACACTCCCACACCGCTGATCATCCTCGCGCCGCCCGGCAGCGCCACCAACGGCGAACAACCCAGGCGGAACCAAGACAGCCCTTCACCGGAGGTATTGAACTGTCGAATACCTGCGCTCCGCTGAATAGATCAAAGTATCCAGCGGCCCGCGTAAGCGCGGCCAGCTTCGGGCGGCGATCTTCGCTTACAACCACGCCGACTCCTACGTCAACCAGGTCCTCGCCCAAGCCGCCCGCTACGCCGCACCGCCCGCACCTGCCGGCCCAGCTGGGCCGCAGCCGCCCCCGCAAGCCGCGACGGTGCCAACGACGATCACCAGTCGGAACCGGGTGGAAGATCGCGTACCATACGCCGGCGTGACAGACGAGCTGGCTAAGGCTTGGGAGCTGGTGCAGGCAGGTGATCTGCCCGGCGTCATGCGCCACCTGCGGCTCAACGCCGAGAAGCTGGCCATCTCCGATATCGCCAAGGTCGTCGAGCAGGCCGCCGCGCAGGCCGGATTCGACGATCTGGTGGCGGCGTCATCGGCGCTGGCCGCTGATCCCGACCAACCCCAGAACCTCTTCGACTTCGGTTATGGCTGCATCGAGCGTGGCATCTCCTACCTGGCCGTCCCGGCACTGACTGCGGCGTTGGACCGAGTTCCGGACTCACCCGTCGTGCTGACCGAGCTGGTGGCCGCGCTCGAGGACGAAGGTCGCCATCGGGACGCCGTCGCCGTCCTCACCGAACGCGGCGCCGCGCTGCGGGCATGGCCCGACCGCTACCTGCTCGTCTTCAACTCGATCATGGCGGGCGACCTTGCGGGGGCCAAGGCCCAGTTCGGCCAGCTCACTGCGCCGGATGACGAGCAGTGGCAGCCCGCGTACGAGCGGGTGTGGCGGATGCTCGATCGCGCCGCCACGGTTGGCACGGTCAGCGTCCTGGACAACCGAGACCTACGCGGCTGGCATTTCGTCTTGACCGGCGGCGTGCTCGCCACCTTGTCGCCGTACGGGTTCGATCAAGGCATGACCGGTCGCTACGCCTACACCCAGGACGGCTACGACCGCTGCCTGCTCGGCCTGCTCCGTGCCCGCGTGATCCTGGCCGCCACCGGCCGGCGCCCGAGGACGGTCTCGCTACTGCCGGACCGGTCAAGCCAAGCCCTCGGGCTGGCCGCCGCCGAGGTATTCGGCCTGCGACCCGAGCCGTTCTCCGCCCGACGCCAGGACACCCTCGTCGTCGCCTACGACCTCACAGCGGCCGGGGACGAGCTCATGGCACAGCTCCGCGAACGCACCGATGGCCAGGTGCTCTACGAGCACGCCACCTGCTGGACCGACCCGCCGACGGTGACCGCCGACATCTCCACGGTGCTACACCAGACGGTCGTCGCCCCGTGGGGCGAGCACCTGCGCCACACCGCCAGCGGCCCGCCGCAACCAGCACCAGCCGACGACAGATCCGTTCGTGAGCTGGCCGCCGAGATCACTCGGGCGGACCCAACGCCCGACTCCGGTGACGGCGAGACGCCGGCCGATCTCGACGACACGCTGACTCGATTCGCGGCGGGCGTCGCCGGTAGCTGGCTCACCGGTCCGCGCGGGCGGGCGTCAGCCTCACCAGGACCCGTGCCCAGCTCCCGGTTTCTCTAGGGCCGGGTCTATCCCGGCGGCATGACGCCCGGCTGCCCGAGCTGCGGCGTCGACGGATCGAACAGCGGTGGATTTGTCCTGGTCCAACAGGCCAGGGCCACATACCGGACACGAGGCACCGGTCTCGGCATAGGTGTAGCGGTTGGCCCGCAGCGCCGGGATGAACTGCCCGATCCTGACGTCGCCCACGTCGTCCACCCTTCAGCTGGTGGCACCGGGACTGCAGCGAGATCGGCCGGTCCAGCCCCGGATAGGGCGACATCAGCATGTGCGGCTGCCTTGTCACCCGCCGCTCGGAACCACCGGCCGGCTGACGGTCGAGAACGGCATGATCGATGCCCTGCCCACTTCCACGTGCCTAACGTCGCTCAACTCACCACAGGCGCTCTAACAGCAGGTTTGATCTCCACATCGAGATAACCGGCGCGCCGGCCGCAACGCCCCAGCGCCACGGTCGTCGTCCTCCACCAGCAGAATCCGTACCCCTGGCGCCCGTTGCAGCGTTCGACGTAACCCAAGCGAGACCCTAAGCCTTCCTCAAGCGTGCTGGACTGCACTGATGCGGACCCTTAACGTCCGCGCGGGGCGACCTCGTGGGAGAGATGTATGGCGGCCATGATCAAGATGTCCGGGGTGGACAAGCACTTCGGTGATCTGCACGTCCTGAAGAACATCAACCTGGAGGTGCAGTCGGGCCAGGTCGTCATCGTGCTGGGACCCTCCGGTTCGGGTAAGTCGACGCTCTGCCGAACGGTCAACCGCCTCGAGCCGGTCGACAACGGCGAGATCGAGGTCGACGGCCAGCTGCTGCCGGCAGAGGGCAAGGCGCTGGCCGGGCTACGGGCCGACGTCGGCATGGTGTTCCAGAGCTTCAACCTGTTCGCCCACAAGACGATCAGGGAGAACGTGACGCTCGGGCCGATCAAGGTGCGGAAGATGTCCAAGGCCGACGCCGAGGACCGAGCGATGAAGCTGCTCGAGCGGGTCGGCATCGCCGACCAGGCCGACAAGTACCCCGCCCAGCTGTCCGGCGGGCAGCAGCAGCGCGCGGCGATCGCCAGGGCGCTGGCGATGCAGCCCAAGGTGATGATGTTCGACGAACCCACCTCCGCCCTGGACCCGGAGATGGTCCAGGAGGTGCTCGACGTCATGACCGCGCTCGCCAAGGACGGCATGACGATGCTGGTGATCACCCACGAGATGGGTTTCGCCCGCAGGGCGGCGAACCGCGTGGTGTTCATGTCCGAGGGCGAGATCGTCGAGGACGCCACCCCGGACGACTTCTTCACCAACCCGCGCTCGGCCCGGGCAAAGGACTTCCTCGGCAAGATCCTCACGCACTGAAGTCCCGACCGTGGCGCCCCGTGTCACGGCGAGCAGGCAAGAAAGGAATTGATCATGCGTTTTACGCACGTGTTGCGCGCCAGCGCTGTCGCTGCCGCGCTCGCGCTGGCCGCCACGGCATGTGGCGGCGGCTCGACAACGTCCAGCTCAGGTGACCCGGCGGCGGCCGAGAATCCCTCGTTCGAGGCGGGCACCACGATGGACCGGCTGGCCAAGGCCAAGGCCATCAAGATCGGCACCAAGTTCGACCAGCCGTTGTTCGGGCTCAAGGGTCTGGACAACAAGCCGGTGGGCTTCGACGTCGAGATCGGCAAGATCGTCGCGGCCAAGCTCGGCATCCCGGCCGACAAGATCACCTACGAGGAGACCCCGTCCCGGGTCCGGGAAGAGGTCATCGAGCAGAAGAAGGTCGACGCCGTCGTCGCGACCTACACGATCAACGACACCCGCAAGCAGCGCGTCAGCTTCGCAGGGCCGTACTACGTCGCCGGTCAGGATCTGATGGTCAAGAAGGAGGACACGGCCATCACCGGGCCGGAGTCGCTCAAGGCGGCCAACGCGAAGGTCTGCTCGGTCACCGGTTCCACCCCGGCCAAGGAGATCGCCAAGTTCGTCGACGCGGCCAACATCGTGCTGTTCGACGTCTACTCCAAGTGCGCGGACTCGCTGCGCAACGGCCAGGTCCAAGCCGTGACCACCGACAACGTGATCCTGCTCGGCCTGATCGACACCAGCCAGGGCGCCTTCAAGCTGGTGGGTAAGTCCTTCACCACCGAGCCCTACGGCATCGGTATCACCAAGGGCGACGTGAAGTTCTGCGAGTTCATCAACAAGACGCTCACCGAGGCTGTCGCGGACGGCAGCTACGAGCGGGCGTGGAAGGCCACCGCGGGCAAGGTGGAGCCGAAGGTTCCGACCCTGCCGCCGGCCGGCGCCTGCAGCTAGGTCCCCTTTCCGGGGGGTGTCGGCACACGCCGGCGCCCCTCGGACCGGCGCGCGAAGGGAGCCCGCGGTGGGAGTGCTCGTCGACCAGTTCCCGCTGTTCCTCAACGGGTTCCTGGGAACCGTGCGCATCTGCCTGTTCGCGGCGATCGGCTCGCTGGTGTTCGGCACGCTGATCGCGGCGTTCCGGGTGTCACCGCTTCCGCCGCTGCGCTGGCTGGGGTCGGCGTGGGTGACGGGTTTTCGTAACTGCCCGCTGGCGGTGGTGCTGTTCGGCTTCGCTTTCGGGCTGCCGGAGGTGGGAATCGGCGCGCCGTTCGAGGTGTTCGGCATCATCGGCCTGACCGCCTACACCTCCGCCTTCGTCTGCGAGGCGGTGCGGGCCGGCATCAACTCAGTCGCGACCGGGCAGGCGGAGGCGGCCCGCGCGGTGGGCCTGACGTTCCAGCAGACGCTCGGCAACGTCGTGCTGCCCCAGGCGTTGCGCAGCGTCGTTCCGCCGCTCGGCAGCGTCATCATCGCCATGATCAAGAACTCCGCCATCGTGGGCGCGTTCGGCGTCGGCGGCGAGCTGTTCTCCGTCGAGGGCACGCTCACCGCACAGGGCTACCCGGCGCTGGTCAGCCTCACTGGCGTCGCGCTGGGCTACCTGGTGCTGACGATTCCCGCCGGCGTGCTGCTCGGTGTGGTCGAACGAAGGGTGGCGGTGAAGCGATGACCGCCACGCTCTACGACGTCCCGGGCCCGCGGGCCAAACGCCGCACTCTGATCTTCAGCCTGGTAGCCCTGGTCATCGTCGGCATCGTGCTCGCGCTGGTCGTGGTGCGGCTGGCCGCACAGGGCCAGTTCAGCGCCGACAAGTGGGGACCGCTGGTCAATCCGGCGCACCCGCTGTTCTCGCTGGTCTGGTCACGGCTCGGTCAGGGTTTGATCAACACCCTGATCGCCGCCGGGCTGACGTTGGTCCTGGCACTGGCGATCGGCACCTTGCTCGCCGTCACCCGGATCACCAGCGCGCCGTGGTACCGGTGGCTGGTCGTCAGCGTGATCGAGGTCCTGCGTGGGCTGCCGGTCGTCGTCTCGATCTACTTCGCGGCGCGGGTGTTACCCGAGTTGGGCATCGACCTGCCGGCCCTGTGGTACCTGGTGATCGGCCTGACCGCCTACAACTCCGTGGTCATCGCCGAGATCATCCGCGCCGGTGTGTCCGCAATACCCAAGGGCCAGAGCGAGGCGGCCTACTCGGTGGGTATGACCAGGGGGCAGGTCCTGCGCATGATCCTGCTGCCGCAGGCCTTCCGGATCATGCTGCCAGCGCTGATCAGCCAGCTCGTCGTGATCGTCAAGGACACGTCGCTGGCCTTCATCATCGTGGGCTACGAGGAGTTCGTGAGGACCGCGAACCAGATCATCCAGGCGTTCGTGAACCAGGGCACCCCGAACCCGATCCAGGTCTACACCGTCGTCGCGGTGGTGTTCATAGCGATCAACTACGGGCTCGGCAAGTTCGCGGAGTTCACCGAGCGGCGGCTCAGCCGGGCGAAGAAGACCGCCGCCCCACCGGCCGCCGCGGACGCTCTGGACCCGGTGGAGAGCACCCAGACCTAGCCGGTACGCCTTTGCCGCACCCCGAGCACCCGGCGCAGCACGCCGAAGGCAGTGCCGATGCGCGCCGGGC
>JACDBJ010000049.1 GCA_013695005.1 Pseudonocardiales bacterium | reverse complement strand
GGCGTGGACGGGCCCAGCAGCGTGAGCACCGCCCAGTCGGCGCTGACGTCCTCGGGCGCCACGTCGGACCAGAACCGCATCGCGACCAGGTACTCGGCGAGCGGTCCCGCCCGCCCTGGCTCGGTGTCCAACCAGAGCGTGCCGCCGACGTCGGAGAGCACGACGTGGTGCTCAACCCTGCCCTGCAGGTCGAGCACCAGCGCCTCGGTGCCGCTGCCGGCTTCCAGCGCCTCGACGTGCTGGCTGACCAGCTGGTGCAGCCAGGTCAGCCGGTCCGCGCCAGGCACGGCGATCACGCCGCGGTTGCCGCGGTCGACGATGCCGGCGGCCCAGGCCATGCTGCGTTGCTCGGCGAGTGGATCGCCGTGGTGGGCCGTCACCGCCTGGTCCGGCGCGTCCGCGGCGATCATGAGCCGTCCTGCGGCGACGAGGCGCCCTCGGCGCGAGCGCAGTCCGCGCACGTGCCGGACAGCGCGACGTGGGTGGCGTCGAGCTGGAACCCGGCGTCGCGGCCCAGCCGCTCGCCCAGCTCGTGCAGCAGGTTCGGCGACACCTCGGCGACCGTCCCGCACCAGTGGCAGACCAGGTGGACGTGCTCGTGGCCCTGCGGTGAGTAGCTCGGCGCCCCGTGCCCCAGGTGGTTGTGCCGCACGAGGCCGAGCCGCTCGAGCAGGTCGAGCGTGCGGTAGATCGTGGTGATGTTCACGGCCGGCGCGCTGAGCTGCACCTGCGCGCAGATCTGCTCCGGGGTCGCGTGCTCGAGGTCGAGCACCGCGTCCAGCACCAGCTGGCGCTGCGGCGTCATCCGCAAACCCCGCTGGCGCAACGTCTGCCGAAGCGAGGTATCCACGCTTGCGATGGTAGGCCTAAGGTCAGCGGCCATGCTGGTCGCGCTGCTGGACGGCAGCTTGCACGACCCGACCCAGCCGCTGCTGCAGCCCGACGACCTCGGCGTGCTGCGCGGCGACGGGATCTTCGAGACGTTGCTCGCGATCGACGGCCAGCCCCGCGAGCTCGACGCCCATCTCGCGCGGCTCACCCGCTCTGCCGAGATGCTCGAGCTGCCCGAACCCGATCATCACGACTGGCGCAGGGCTACCCGCGCCGTGCTGGACGCCGCCGGACCGGGCGAGTGGGTGCTCCGGTTCATCCTGACCCGCGGCGTGGAGCGTCTCGCCGCGGCCGGGCCGACATCCTACGTCGTCTGCTCTGCCGTCCCGGACGCGATCGTGCGCGCCAGACGTGACGGAATCAGGGTGATCAGCTTGGCTCGCGGCGTCGATGCCGAGCTCGCCGCGAAGGCGCCGTGGCTGCTGCTCGGCGCGAAAACGCTGTCCTACGCGGTGCACATGGCCGCCCTGCGCGAGGCCGCCCGGCGCGGCGCGGACGACGCGATCTTCGTCTCCCCGGACGGCCGGGTCCTCGAAGGGCCGACCGCCACGGTCGTCGCAGCCGGGCCGGGCGGGCATCGGCTGCGGACGCCACCGCGGGCCGGGATCCTCGCCGGCACGACCCAGCACGCGCTGTTCCGGGCCGCCGACGCGACGGGATGGGACACCGCCGTCGAGCCGTTGACGCTGGCCGACCTGCACGCCGCAGACGCAGTCTGGTTGCTCTCGTCGGTGCGGCTGGCGGCGGCCGTGGTGGAGCTCGACGGCTTGCCGCTCGCGCGCACGGTCGGCACCGAGACGATCCTCGACCTGCTCACGGCCGCGGGCGGTATGCGTAGCTGGCCCTGGTAGCCGGGGGCGCCGAAGCCGATCAGTCGTTAGAATGACCACTGCCGTCTGGCGCCGAGTTTCTCCTATCCTCCATAGGACACGCGCCGACACCCGAAGGGTTACCTGATGACCGCGACCGGATCTGGTCCGTTCCCGGCGTCAGCGCGATTTGACGTCGTGCTGCGCGGGTACGACCGTGCCCAGGTCGAGGAACACATCGCCCAGCTCCACGGGATACTCGCACGGATGCAGGCCGACCTTCGGGCGGCGCACCAGCAGCTGGCTCGGCCGGTTCCGCCGCCGCCACCTATGCAGCCGCGCTCGCGCCCGCAGGAGCCGCCGCCGGACATGGTCGCCTCCTTCAGCGAGCGCATGCAGTCGATGATGAAGGTCGCCCAGGCCGACGCCGAGGAGGTTCGGCGCAAGGCGAAAGCCGACGCCGCGCAGTTGGAGAAAGCGTCGCGGACGCAGCTTGCCGAGCTCAGGTCGCAGCGTGACTCCCTGCTCGACGAGATGGCCCTGTTGCGTAGCGAGGCAGAGAAGTCCGCCGCGAGCCAGGCAACCTCATCGCGCGTGCCGGCACCGAGCCCGCACGCCGGCCCGGCACCGAGCCCGCACGCCGGCCCGGCACCGAGCCCGCACGCCG
>JACDBJ010000033.1 GCA_013695005.1 Pseudonocardiales bacterium | reverse complement strand
GCACCCGCGCGAGCGAGCCGTTGACTAAAGCCCCCGCAGCGGCCATGTAGCGTCGCGCCCGGCGCAGCGGGCGTCGCAGGGGGTGTGGTGGATCTCTGGCAGGCGATCGTCCTCGGCATCGTCGAGGGGCTGACGGAGTTCCTGCCGGTCTCCTCCACCGGGCATCTCACCATTGCGGAGAAGCTCATCGGGCTGCCGGTCGACGCCCCGGCGATCACCGCGTACACGGCGGTCATCCAGATCGGCGCGATCTTCGCGGTGCTGCTGTACTTCGCCCGCGACCTTGGCCGGATCACCGCCGGTTGGGCCCGCGGACTGGTCAACAGCGACGCCCGCCGCACGCAGGAGTACCGCTTCGGGTGGCTGATCATCATGGGCTCGCTGCCGATCATCGTGGTCGCGCTCGCCGCCCGATCGCTCATCGAGGGACCGCTGCGCAGCCTGTGGGTGGTGGCCGGCGCCCTGATCGCGTGGAGCGCGGTGATGTGGTTCGCCGAGCGCAACCCCTCGCAGAAGAAGGCCGAGGCAGACCTCACGACCGCTGACGTGCTCACGATCGGGCTCGTCCAGTGCATCGCACTGGTGCCCGGAGTCTCCCGCTCGGGCGCGACGATCAGCGCCGGGCTGCTGCGCGGGGTCGACCGGGTCACGGCCACCAAGCTGTCGTTCTTCCTGGGCATACCGGCGCTGGTCGGCGCCGGTCTGTACGAGCTACCCAAGGCCATCGGTGGACCGATCGGTGAGCGCATCGGGGTGCTGCCGACCGTGGTCGGCACCGTCGTCAGCTTCGCCGTCGCCTACGCCTCGGTGGCCTGGCTGCTGCGGTTCGTCGCCCACCACCGGATCACCGCGTTCGTGCCGTACCGGGTGCTGCTGGGCGGCGCATTGATCGTCGCGCTCGGCGCCGGATGGCTCTCGGCCACCTAGGCTCGACCCGTGGCCACCGTGATCCTGCTGCGACACGGCCGATCCTCGTCCAACACGGCCGGGACTCTCGCCGGCCGTAGTCCCGGCGTCGAGCTGGACGACAAGGGACGTGAGCAGGCGGATGCGGTGGTGGCCCGGTTGGCGCCGTTGCCGCTGGTGGAGATCGTCACCTCGCCGCAGGAGCGGTGCCAGCAGACCGTCGAGCCGCTCGCCGCTGCCCGCGGGATGGACCCGTGCGTGGACCCGGCGCTCGCCGAGGTCGACTACGGCGACTGGACCGGCCTGGAGATCAAGACACTCGCCAAGCGTCCGCTGTGGAAGGTCGTGCAGCTGCACCCGTCGGCGGCGGTGTTCCCCGGCGGAGAGGGCCTCGCGGCCGTCCAGGCGCGGGCGGTGGCCGCCATCCGCGGGCACGGTGAGCGGCTGGCCGCCGAGCACGGCCCGTTCGCGATCTGGGTGGCCTGCACGCACGGCGACGTGATCAAGGCAGTGCTCGCCGACGCGCTGGGCATGCACCTCGACGCGTTCCAGCGCATCGTGGTCGAACCCGGCTCGATCAGCGTGGTCGCCTACACCGACACGCGCCCGTTCGTGGCGCGCGTGAACGACGTCGGGGGAGACCTGACGGCCCTGGTCCCGCCCAAGCCGCGACGTGGCCGCCGCCGCAAGACCGGCGAGACGGCGAGCGAGCGCAAGCGCAAGGCGCCGACCTCGGACGCCGTCGTCGGCGGGTCCACCAACTGACCCGGCAGCCGAGCTGGGCAGCCCGAGCCTGTGCCCGCGTCGTGGCTTAGGGTCGAAGGTGCCATGCCACGCGCGATTCACGTGTTCCGCCAACCCGACCGCTTCATCGCCGGCACCGTCGGGGAACCCGGCGACCGCGCGTTCTACCTGCAGGCCATCGAGGACGCACGGATGATCAGCGTCCTGCTGGAGAAGCAGCAGTTGACCGTGCTGGCGGAGCGTATCGAAGCTCTGTTGGTGGAGCTCGGCCGTCGCTTCGGCCCTGAGCTGCCCGCGGAGGCTCCCGAGGAGCCCAACGTCGACAACGAGCCGCTCGCCGTGCCGCTGGAGGAGGAGTTCCGGGTCGGCACGATGGGCCTGGGTTGGGACGGCGACAGCCGCTCGGTCGTCGTCGAGCTCCTGGCGGTCACCGAGGAGGAGCTCGAC
>JACDBJ010000596.1 GCA_013695005.1 Pseudonocardiales bacterium | reverse complement strand
CTAGGACTGCCGTCGACGCCCTGCACCTTGCCGGCACCCAGTGAGAGACGCACCGCCCGGGGCAACAACTCCCGGGCGGTGCGGTCATTCTGAAACGGTTGCCTCAGCAGGGCGTCGGTTCACCCGTCCGCCCGGTACGCCAGCCAGCTGAGCTCCATCCGGTCCCGCTGGCCGCGGGTGAAGCGGTCGATGCATCTGTCGCTGGTGTAGTTCATGAAGTTGTGCACCGGGTCGGTCAGCGGGTTGTCACCCGGATTCTCGCCGCAGGTGTTCAGCTCCTCATCGCACTTGAACACATTGACGTCGGCAAGCTGACGGGGGGTGTCTGTGACAAAGTCACCGTTGGGTCCGCAGCTGCCCTCGAACGTGTGATAGAGCCCCAACCAGTGCCCGATCTCGTGCGTCGCGGTGTCGCCCTTAGCGTACGGGTCGAACGAACCACCTGGGAGCGACTCCTTGGTGACGACCAGACCGTCTCGGAACAGCTTCTTGCGGGCCAGTCCGGGGTAATAGGCGTAACCCAGCAGGTTCTCACCCAAGTCGGCGATGTAGATGTTCAGGTCGTCGAACCCGCCGCGGTGCAGCTGCTTCTTGGCCGCCTTGTCGTCGTCCCGGAACTTCCAGTTGTAGAAGTCGGTGTTGCGGGTCCGGTCGATCGAGCGCACCCGGAACCGGAACGGTGTCTGAGCGGCGGGCTTCGAGCTCCGACCGGCGAATGCACGGTTGATGACCCTCATCTGCCGCTCCACCGTGCGGTTGGAGGTGTTCTTGTCGCCGTTGCGCTTGAGAAGCACGTGCACGTGCACGTCGATCTTGGTCCGGCGGACGCCGGGCCGCTGTGTCCCGTATCGCTGTTGCAGCCGCTGTGCTGTTCGGCGCTCGAGAGCCGCCCGCTGTGCGGCCGTCTTCTCGGTCGGCTCCGCATTCAACCGGCCGCCCTTGGCGACCCGCGCGGACGACGCGGCACCAGGCGCACAGGTCCGCTCGTCGGTACCGGCCAGTACGGCGGAAGTGGCTGGCGTAGCGGCCAGGCTTGCGCCCAGCAGCGCCACCGCCGCGACGCCGCCCCAAAGTGTGCCTCTCATCCGATTCCCCTCGATTCCTTGACGACGGGACCCGGATGGCGCCGACGCTGAGTGCATCATTGCTCATGCTCGATCCGGGTGACCGTCTGGTGTAGCACGCGCTGCCGTAGCCGTCCGCGTCGAAGCCAGGCGAATGGGCACCAACCACCCCAAGCCCTGCACCCAGATCTAGGAGCGGGCAGCGGCTGATTCATTCGGTGAAACCGACACGCGGTCCGTCGTTCTGCCGGAAGATGGTGCGCTCCTAGTCAGTCCACGGGGAGTCGCACACGATGATTATGACGCACACACTCGCACTCGTAGACGACTACGTGTTCCTGCCCGGCGAGGAACCGCTCCCGATGGCGCTATTGATCGCGAAGGACGAACGGCCCACTGTCATCATCCGACAGTCGGACTTCTACCGTAACCCGGCGGCAGTCGAGTCGAAGATGTGGCAGCTGCTGGCCGAGCAGGCATATTTCGATCGTCGGCCCGCCGTCGTCGTCTATCGCCACGCTGACGGGTCCATCGGCGGCGTGTACAACCTTGCCCGCGCTGCCCGTCGCTACGATCGCGCGGCACACACGTGACGCGACATGGGCGGCACGACCTCGGTGGCGAACCCAGCCCGAGCCAAACCCCACTCCCGGTCAACCAAGGCGGCCCGGCAAAGGTGAACTGGCCGACGTCAGACCGAGCACCACTCGGCCGGGGCCGTGCCCGGCTTCGCCTGCCTTGCATCACAGCATCGCGTGAGCGTCAGCCTTTCGGCGGTCACAATGACCTCGCATCCGTGTAGCTCCCACCGTCGTTTGTAGGTCACGCGAGCGCCGTGGTCGCTCGGCCGAGCGGCACCGTTTGAACCTTCGGCGCCAACTTCGACTCAGCTGCGCTGTTTCGTGGATTGTGCAACGTTGTAACCGTCGATCACGCGTGCCCTTACCGTGACACGAGAGAATGCAGGCAGGCCCCGACCCTCGCGCAGGTACCGTGTAGTAGCGGTCGAGAGACGGGCTGTAGGTGCCGTCTCCGTTACGGCCGTAGAAGGCGTCAGTGAGAAGGGGCATCGCCTCCCTGTTTCCTCGCCGTGGTCGGCGTGGTGGCCATAATGGCGGCCGGTGGGCGGCCCTGCATCTGCTGTAGTGACCCGCTGCCCGGCGGTGCCGATCCCTGACACCCGCTCAGGTGCGGCGTAGCGTGCGTCGATGACTGTCGCGTCCAAGACCCGTACCCTCACCCCCGCCCTCGTGGTGCTGGACTGCGTGGCGCTGTTCGCGGCTTGGTTGATCGCCCGTCCCGGCGGTGTCGGATCGATGCTGTTGCTGTCCGCACTGATCGTGGGCGGCAACACCGCAGCTGGTCTCTACCAACTGCCCATCCCGTTATGGCGACCTTTGCTGCCCGTGGTCGGGGTGGCGCTGGTCGCGGCGTCGCTGGTGACGACCGCGCGGACGGTGCTGGACCTGCCGGTGCAGGAAGGGCCGCTGACGGTGGCGGTCGTGTTCGCGGTCCTGTCTTGTATCGCGCGGGTAGTCGTTCACCTGACACGGAGATAGCGCGTTAGGCGGGACGACTAGTCGTAGTCCCAGCCTCCATAACTCGCCCCCTCGAACGGGACGTGGGTACCGCGCAGCCGGTCGGCATGGCCGACGAGCTTGCCGGCGCAGAAGTCCTCCCAGTCCGGCCCGCCGGGCACAGCAGCGTAAAGCCCTTCATACCTCTCCTCGCACTCCGTCGCGAGGCGCTCGCTCACGGCCGGCCAGGACTCTTCGGGAACCCCCTTGAGTGGGTTCGGGTTTGTCCTCGCGGCGACGGCGTCGTTGTATCCCAGTTGCCAAGCGTTCGAGCCTTCGTTGACGACCAAGTTGTCGACCACCTTGACGGCTATCACCGCAACGAGGGCGGCGGCCCCGAGCCCGACCGCGTAGACATTCATCACGGAAAGGTAAGCCCGTCCCGATGGTCTAAGCCAGCGGTTCTGGTGACTGCGCCCAGCCGTGATCTCTGTTGCACGTATGTTGCACGCGAACGGTCGGCAGAACCGCTAGTGCGGGCTAACCTGCGGCCATGCTGGTGGGCGCAACAGGGATCGAACCTGTGACCGCCTGCTTGTAAGGCAGGAGCTCTACCGCTGAGCTATGCGCCCCTGGATGATCGGTGCGATCAGCCTGCCAGGTCGCGCAGGGCCAGGCGCAGGTCGTCGAGGTCGCGACCGGTGCCGATCGGGTTCACCAGCTGCCAGCGCAGCAACCCCTCCCGGTCGACGAGGAACGTCCCGCGGACCGCCGCCCCGCGCTGCTCGTCGAACACGCCGTACGCGCGCGACACCTCCCCATGCGGCCAGAAGTCGCTTAGCAGGGGGTACGTCAGGCCGTCCCTCTCGGCGTAGGCGCGCAGCGAGAACATGTGGTCGCACGAGACCGCGAGCAACTCCGCCGTCTCGCCGCGAAAGGCGGCCAGGTCGTCTCGCAGCTCGCCCAGCTCGCTGGTGCAGATGCCGGAGAAGGCGTACGGGTAGAACAGCACGGTCACGGACTTCGCACCGAGAAACGACGACAGCGACGTCTCCTGGCCGTGCTGGTCCGGCAGGGCGAAGTCTGGTGCGGCTCTGCCGATCTCCAGGGTCATCGGCCCTACCGGGTCTTGCGGGACGCCTTCGGGGTGACCAGGCGGGTTGCGGCCCAGTCAGCGCATGCGGTCTGCGTGGTCGTGATGGCCAGTCCCGCCACCGGCGCGGCCTCGGCGAC
>JACDBJ010000583.1 GCA_013695005.1 Pseudonocardiales bacterium | reverse complement strand
CCTCGACCCGGACTTTACCGCCAAGGCGGCCGACGCCGACGCCCCGCACCCGGCTCAGCGCACCCTGACCGGCCCGGCCGGCACGTGCTGGCTGTGGAACGGTCACCTGTGGCACTCCGGCACCCGCAACCGCGGCGACGAACCACGCCACGCACTGCTGCTCAACGCGTGGCGGCGTACGCCGGCTAGCGAGCAGCGCCCGGCGGAGCTGTCCGCCGCGACGGTCGACCGCCTCGGCGAGGCGGCGTTGCTGCTGCTCTAGCCGTCAGAGCCGTTCGAGCCGCACCGGGAGCTTGTCGGCAGGCACCGGCAGCGCGCGGGTGTCGACCGGCATCTCGTAGCCGGCCGGCACCGACCAACGGTACTGCCGCAGCAGCTGGTTGAGCGTCGCCTTGATCTGCATCGTGCCGAAGCTCATCCCGATGCACTTGTGCACACCGCCGCCGAACGGCGCCCAGGCGTAGCGGTGCACCTTGTCCTCGCGGCGGTGCTCGGCGAACCGCTCGGGGTCGAAGCGCAGCGGGTCGGGCCAGTACTCACCCATCGTGTGGTTGAACCACGGCGAGACGTTGACGAACGTGCCCGCCGGGATGTGGTGGCCGAGGACCTCGGTGTCCTTGACAGCCTTGCGCGGCATCACGTGCACCGGCGAGAGCAGCCGCAACGACTCCTTGGTCACGAGGTCGACGCTGGGCAACGCGTCGAGGTCGGCGTAGCTCAGCTGCTCCGGGGCGGCGAGCACCTCGGCGCGCAGCCGTTCCTGCCAGTCCGGGTGCCGCGCGAGCTGGTAGCCGATCGAGGCCATCGCGATCGTCGTCGTGTCGTGCGCCGCCATCAGCAGGAAGATCATGTGATTGACGACGTCGGCGTCGCTGAACTGCTCGCCGTCCTCGCTGCGCGCCCGGCAGAGCACGGAGAACAGGTCCGCATCGCGGCTGGCGCGCTTGGCGGGCAGCTCGCCAGAGAAGAACTCCTCGAGCACCCGCCGTCCTCGCAGCCCGGCCGCCCAGCGGCCCCCGGGCACCGGCTTGCGCACCACCGACAGGCCGGCCCGGACGGTGTCCAGGAACGCTTGGAAGATCCGCTGCTGCCGGTCGCCGAGCTCCACCCCGACGAACACGTCGGTCGCGTTGCGCAGCAGCAGGTGCTTCATGGCGTCGTACCAGCTGAACCCCTCCGCGGGCTCCCACGCCTTGACGCCGGCGGCCAGCCCCGGCTGCATCGCGTCGAGGTAGCCGGCGAGCCGGTCGCGGGTGAACGCGTCCTGCATGATCCGCCGGTGGTAGTGGTGCTCGGTGAAGTCGAGCAGCATCAGGCCACGGCGGAAGAACGGGCCGATGAAGTAGCTCCAGCCGGCCTGGGAGAACGCCTTGTCGCGGTTCACCAGCACGGCCTCGGTGCCGTCTGGCCCGAGCACCCCGACCAGCCGCACGCCGAACATCGAGCCCCAGCTCACGGGGCCGTAGGTGTCGTAACGCCAGCGGCCGAAGGCCAGCGCCTCGCGCTGGATCTGCACCGAGTACCCGATCAGCGGCAGCCCGCGGTCACCCGGCACCCCGGCCAGCCCGCTGCCCGCCGGCGGCTCGGCCAGCACCGCAGGCGGCGGCCTGAGCAACGCACCCGCTCGCATCGCCGCCCAGCCTAGAGGAGAAATCGGACGTGTCAGGGCTGTCCCGAGCGACTCCTGTTGAGGTCAGCACGGGCGAAAGCAGGTAGTGGAGAGCCCGAACACGAGAACCCCGACCTGGTGACCTGACCGGGACCGCGACCACCGCGGGCGCTCAGAACAGCTGGGAGACCGCGTAGATCACCACGCCGGCGAGCGCGCCGACGACCGTGCCGTTGATCCGGATGAACTGTAGGTCGCGGCCGACCTGCAGCTCGACCTTGCGCGAGGTCTCCTCGGCGTCCCAGCGCTGCACCGTCTCGGTGATCAATGTGATGATCTCGTCGCGGTAGTGCCGCACGACGTAGCCGGCGGCCTGCTGCACCCAGTTGTCCAGCTTGGCCTGCAGCTCGGAGTCCGTGCTGAGCCGCTCGCCGAGCGAGATCAGGCCGGCAGTCACCCGCCGTCGCAGGTCGCTGGACGGGTCCTCGGCGGCGTCGAGCAGCATGGTCTTGATCGTCGCCCAGGCCTGGCCGATGAAGTTCTCCACCTCGGGATTCGCGAAGAACTGAGTCTTGATCTCCTCGGCCTTCTCGATCGTGGCCGGGTCGTTCTGCATGTCCCCGGCGAACTCGATGAGGAACGTGTCGATCGACTTGCGCAGCGGGTGCTCGGGGTCGTTCTTGACGTTGAACGCGAAGGTCTGGACCTCGTTGTAGACCTTGTCCGCGACCATCTCGTCGATGAACTTCGGCGACCACGAGGGCGAGCGGTCCTCCACCACACGCAGTACGGCCTCCTGGTTGGCGACGATCCAGTCGTAGGCACGGTCGCAGAGCAGGTCGACCAGCCGGTGGTGCGAGCCGTCGGCCAGCACGCCCTCCAGCACCCGGCCGAGCGGCGGCCCCCACGGGCGGGTCATCAACTGCCGGACCAGGAGCTCTTCGAGCACCTCCTGGACGTCCTCGTCGCGCAGCACGGTGACCGCTGCGCGAGCGGCAGTCGCCAGCTCGGCGGTGACGCGCTCGGCGTGCTCCGGTTCGCGCAGCCATGCCCCGACCCGCGCGCTGAGCTCCGCCCTGGCCAACTTGTCGCGCACGACGGCCTCGGACAGGAAGTTCTCCCCGACGAAGTCGCCGAGGCTGTCGCCCAGCTGGTCCTTCTTGGTGGGGATGATCGCGGTGTGCGGGATCGGCAGGCCGAGCGGCCGGCGGAACAGCGCGGTGACGGCGAACCAGTCGGCAAGCGCGCCGATCATGCCCGCCTCACCGGCGGCCCGCACGTATCCCACCCAGCCGGGGCCGCCGTTGACCTCGAAGTACCGCCCGACCAGGAAGACCACCGTCGCGCCGAGCAGGAAGCCGGTGGCCACGAGCTTCATCCGCACCAGGTCGCGGCGCTTGGCCTCGTCGTCCACGCCGCCGAGCGGCACCAGGGGCGCGAGCGACGACGTGCGCTGGGCCTGCGGGCCCGGCGGCTCTGGTGTCTCGGACGACGCCTGGTCGGGGTCCGCGGCCGCGGCGGGCATCGACGGTTGCACGAACCCATAGTGCCTCTTGTTGCGAATACACGTTGACCGGAACGGTTACCGCGTCGCATGACGGCGTATCGCGCACCAGGGATCAGCGTTGAGCCTGTGCGGACACGCGGCGGCTTGCCGTTCGCGGTCCGCACTACCCGGTTGACCGCAAGTTGGGGGCAGCCGGGCCAAGGGCCCCCTGGGCCGCCGTGTTGCCCCCACGGCACCCGGGGGGTTCCTTGTGTGTGGGGCTCATGCGGGCGCACCCGGCAAGGGGTGGCTCATGGGTAGCTGTGGGGT
>JACDBJ010000555.1 GCA_013695005.1 Pseudonocardiales bacterium | reverse complement strand
GCGGCACGACGGGCCGCCACCGATGCGGCTGGTCTACTCGGTCCGGAGCCCCGAGCAGGTGATCTACGCCGACGAGCTCGCCCGCCGCGCGGAGCAGGAGTCGCTCGGGCTGGACCTCGTGTACACCCGGCAGTCGCCGCCGGGTTGGACCGGGGCGGCGGGCCGGTTGGACCGCGACGCCGTCGGGCGCTTGACGCCGGCGCCGGGGGAGCGGCCGGCTTGTTACGTGTGCGGCCCGACTGGATCGTCGAGGCGGTGGCGGGCGCGCTTGTGGAGCTCGGACACGCGCCGGAGCGGGTGCGAACCGAGCGGTTCGGACCCAGTGGTGAGCATGGAGCAGAGCTGGATGCACGGCAACGTGGTCGGCGGCGTGCTGAGCGAGGTCTTCATCGCCGACGTGACGGCGGCGAGCGGCCGGTGCGCCGGGTGCGGGCGGGTGGCGGCGCTGGCTGACACGCGGGTATTCGGTGGGGGCCGGGCTCGGTCGTGCGGTGCCCCGCTTGCGACAGCGTGCTGATGCGCGCGGTGGAAGGGCCTGGTCGGACGTGGCTGGACTTGCGTGGCCTGGCCTACGTGGAGATCACGACCTCGAGCTGACCCCGGCCGCGGCGCGGGCCTTTGCTCTGAGCACTCTGACGCACCACGCGGGGTCGGCGTCACCATGATCGGCGTTTGGGCACCGAAAGCGACGAAATCCGGCCGGTTCTGTGCCGAAACGGCGATCTTGGGCGGTTCCGTCACGCGGCGCCGAACTGCTCGTCCGAAATGCGCGAACGGCGGGCCAGCCGGCGATCTAGCGTGGTTGGATGACTGCGGCGAAACGGGTCGACGGCCTGGACTGGGCGGCGATGGTCGACGAGGTCAACGCGTTCGGCTGCGCCCAGACCGCGCAAGTCCTCACGGCCGCGGAGTGCGGGCGCATGGCCAAGGCCTACGACGACGAGCGGCTCTTCCGCTCCACGATCGACATGGCCCGCTACCGGTACGGGTCAGGCCAGTACCGCTACTTCGACTACCCGCTGCCAGAGCTGGTCGGCGAGCTTCGCGAGGCGTTCTACCCGCACCTGTTGCCGATCGCTCGTGACTGGGCTGACAAGCTCCGCCGGCCTGCGCCCTGGCCGGAAACCCTGGACGAGTGGCTCGAGCTCTGCCACCGAGCCGGCCAGACCAAGGCCACGGCGATCCTGCTGCGTTACGGCGAGGGCGACTGGAATGCGCTGCACCGCGACCTGTACGGCGACCTCGTCTTCCCGCTACAGGTGGTCGTCGGTCTGGACCGGCCCGGCGTGGACCACAGCGGTGGCGAGTTCCTGATGGTCGAGCAGCGACCCCGCGCCCAGTCCCGTGGCTACTCGACAACGCTCGAGCAGGGCCACGCCGTCGTCTTCACCACCCGCGACCGGCCCGTCGAGTCCACGCGCGGCTGGTCGGCCGCGCCGATGCGCCACGGCGTCAGCACGCTGCGCACCGGACAGCGACGCACCCTGGGCCTGGTCTTCCACGACGCCGCCTGACGCCTGGTGCGTATGAGTGCTCAGAGCGGCAGGCGCGCACCTTGAGCTGTAGCTGCGTTGTGCGGCCTATCCTCTGCGGCATGGATGACGCTGAGCTGATCGAACGCATCAACCGGCTCGTGAAGGAGGAGCACGCCCTCGAGCGCGCGCACGTCGGCACGGCCCTAACTGACGAGGAGCAGCAGCGGCTCGACGGGCTCGGCGTGCAGCTCGACCAGTGCTGGGACCTGCTGCGCCAGCGACGGGCGCGCCGCGGCGCCGGTCAGGACCCCGACGACGCCGACGCCCGCGACGCGGGCATCGTGGAGGGATACCGGCAGTAGGCCCGGCTCAGCCGCTGCGACGCGCGCTGTCCGCCTGCGGCGCTCGTGTAAGACGAACACCCCGACCGTCGTCGCGAGCGCGGCGACGATCAGAACGAGGTAGAGCGCGTGAGCGCCGCGTGGGGGGTGCTCATCCCCGTCATCGCGGCATCGTAGATCGTCGGCGCCTCAGCGACTGTCGACGTTGTGATAGCGCAGCGCATCGCTGAGCTTCCCGGAGATGCCGAACAACCCCGCGACACCGGTCGCCTCCAGGGGTC
>JACDBJ010000545.1 GCA_013695005.1 Pseudonocardiales bacterium | reverse complement strand
GTCGCCGGCCGCTGGGTGCTGGTGTTCGCGCTGCTGGTCGCCGCCCTCAAGCTGGTCGCCATCCAGACCGTGCAGGCTGGCTCGCTCACCGAGGAGGCGGACAAGCAGCGCACCACCCGGGTCGCCGTCCCGGCCGGACGCGGCGACATTTTGGACCGCAACGGCACGCCGATGGCGTTCAGCGTCGATGCCAAGGCGCTCGTGGCAAACCCCCGCAAGATCGACATCGACCGCGGCGTCGGCGGCCACGCGCGCAAGGTCGAGATCGCCGCCGGGATGTCCGCCCTGCTCGGAGCCGACGAGGCTGCGCTGCGTACCGCGCTGGACAGCAACGTCGGCTACGTCGTCCTCGCACCCGCCGTCGAGCCGGCGCAGGCCAGGGCGGTGCGCGAACGGTTCCCCGAGATCGCCGAGGAGCCGCGGGAGGCGCGCCGCTATCCGGGAGGTCCGCTGGCGGCGAACGTCATCGGCGCGGCGTCCTGGAACCGTGAGGAGGACAAGCTGCACGGGCTGGTGGGCCTGGAGAGCTCCCGCGACGAGCTGCTCGGCGGCATCGACGGGTTCCGCGTCGTCGACACCGCCGAGGGCAGCAACACAATCATCCCCGGCAGCACGCGCGCCGAGCAGGCCGCGACGCCTGGCTCGGACTTGCAGCTCACCCTGGACGCCGACCTGCAGTACACCGTCCAGCGGCTGCTCACCGGGCACGTGACCCGTACCGGCGCGAACGGCGGCAGTGCCGTGGTGCTGGACGCGAAGACCGGGGAGGTCCTCGCGCTGGCCAACGACAAGTCCTTCGACCCGTCGAACCTCGCGACGGCCAACAGCGCGCAGCTGGGCAACCCCGCCGTGAGCTCGCCGTTCGAGCCCGGCTCGGTCAACAAGATCGTCACGATGGCCGCCGCGCTGGAGAACGGCATCGCCAGGCCGGACACGGTGCTGACCGTGCCCGACAACATCCGCGTCGCCGACCGCGTCATCCGCGACGCATGGCCGCACGGCGTCGAGCACTACACGCTCACCGGAGTGCTGGCGAAGTCGTCCAACGTCGGCACGCTGATGACCGCCCAGCAGGTCGGCCAGGACCGCTTCGCCGACATGCTCACCCGCTTCGGGCTCGGCGAGCCGACCGGCGCCGGACTGCCGGGAGAGAGCGCCGGGCAGGTGCCGCCGCGGGACACCTGGTCGGGCTCGACGTTCGGCAACCTGCCCATCGGGCAGGGCCTGTCGATGACTGTGCTGCAGATGGCCGGCATGTACCAGGCGATCGCCAACGACGGCATCCGGATCTCCCCGCGGATCATCAAGTCGACGGTCGGACCGGACGGCCAGCGCAGCGACGAGGCACGGCCCGAGGGTGTCCGGGTGGTGTCGAAGCAGACGGCGGTCACACTGCGGGACATGCTGCGGGCGGTGACCCAGAAGGCGCCCGGCGGCCAGAGCGGAACCGGGCCGCAGGCAGCCGTCGACGGCTACCAGATCGCGGGCAAGACCGGGACCGGGCAGCAGATCGACCCCGGCTGCCGCTGCTACTCCGGCTCGAAGTTCTGGATCACCTTCGCCGGCATGTTCCCTGCGGCCGACCCTCGCTACGTCATCGGGATCATGCTCGACGCCCCACCCGGCGGTGACAGCGCCGCGCCGCTGTTCCACGACATCGCCGCCGACCTCGGCCAGCGAAACCGCATCCCGGTGACCACCGAGCCGACGCCGATCGCCCAGCTCGTCGTCCCCTGACCTACTGATCCGCCCGGTGATCACCGCGAGTGGACATCCACCCGCCGTGAGCGCGGTCGGACGTCCACTCACGACGATCACTGGCGCCAGCAGGGGCAGAGGTGGCGGGAGGGGCCGGGGCGGCGGTAGAAGGCAGCGGCGACCGGCAGCGTGCCGGGAGGCGCGCAGAGCCGCGGAGGTAGCCTTCGCCGTCGTGTCCGCTGCCCCGTCCGCGCCGTCGCTTCGCCCGGCGCTGCGCCGCCCGATCCCGGTCGCGGAGCTGTCCGAGCACCTGCACATCCGGTGGCGCAACGAGTCGGCCGCCGCCGCGGTGACCGGTGTGACGATGCGCGCGCACGACGTCCGGCCGGGTGACCTGTTCGCCGCCGTACCCGGCTCGAAGGTGCACGGGGCCGACTTCGCCGGCGAGGCACTGGCGGCCGGAGCCGCTGCCGTGCTGACCGACTCCGAGGGCCTCACCCGACCTGCCGTGGCCGCCGCGCCGGTGCCCGTTCTGGTGCACCCGGAGCCGCGCGCCGTGCTGGGACCGGTCGCCGCTGAGGTGTACGGCCGGCCGAGCGAGCGGCTGCGCGTGCTCGGCGTGACGGGGACCAGCGGCAAGACCACCGTCTCGCACCTCATCGAAGCCGGGCTGCGCGCCGCCGGCCGCTCCACCGGCTTGATCGGCACCGTGCTCACCCGGATCGGGGAGCAGGAGCTGCCGAGCAGCTTCACCACCCCGGAGGCGCCTGACCTGCAGGCCCTGTTCGCGGTGATGGCCGACAACGGCGTGACCGACGTCGGCATGGAGGTCTCCAGCCACGCGCTCGCGTACGGCAGGGTCGACGGCACCCAGTTCGCGGTGGCCGCGTTCACCAACCTCTCCCAGGACCACCTGGACTTCCACCACGACATGGAGCAGTACTTCGGCGCCAAGGCCAGGTTGTTCGACGGCAGGGCACGCGTCGAGGTCGTCTGCGTCGACGACGCATGGGGCGCGCGGTTGGTCGGCCCGGAGACCGTCACCGTCTCGGCGACCGGAGCGCCGGGCGCAGACTGGCAGGCCGAGGACGTCGTCACCGAGCCGGACGGGCACCAGCGGTTCGTCGCCGTCGACCCCGAGGGTGGACGCACAGCCGTCCGGCTGCGGCTGCCCGGGATGTTCAACGTGGCGAACGGACTCGTCGCGCTGGCGTGCCTGCAGGCCGCTGGCGTCGAGCCCGGGGTGGCGGCACCCGGCTTCGACGCCCTCACGGTGCCCGGCCGGGTCGAGCTGGTGGAGCTCGGCCAGCCGTTCCGCGCCTTCGTCGACTACGCACACAAGCCGGCGGCGGTCGCGGCGTTGCTGGACGCGCTGCGCAGCCAGCTCGCCGGCGGCCGGCTCATCGTCGTGCTCGGCTGCGGCGGTGAGCGGGACGCGGCCAAGAGGCAAGTGATGGGCGCCGCCGCGACCACCCGGGCCGAGCTGCTCGTGGTGACGGACGACAACCCGCGCGGCGAGGATCCGGCAGAGATCCGGGCCGCGATACTGGCCGGCGCGCAGGCCGCCCCCGGCCACGGCGACATCATGGAGATCGGCGACCGCAGGGCCGCCATCGCCGCAGCGGTCGACCAGGCCAAAGCGGGCGACGTCGTGGTGGTGGCCGGCAAGGGACACGAGACCGGCCAGGAGGTCGACGGCGTGCGGTACCCGTTCTCTGACGTCGACGAGCTGACCGCCGCCATCCGCAGGGCCGCGTCGTGATCGAGATGCGACTGGCGGAGGTGGCGCGGGTGGTCGGCGGACGCCTGCACGAAGCGACCGGCGACGAGTTGGTGACCGCCTCGGTGGAGTTCGACTCCCGCGAGGTGCACCCCGGCGGGCTGTTCCTCGCACTGCCCGGAG
>JACDBJ010000542.1 GCA_013695005.1 Pseudonocardiales bacterium | reverse complement strand
GCGGCGGGGTGCCAGCGGCGGCGGGTCGACGGGGCTCGGGTTGGCCATCGCCCGTTCGGCCGCCGAGGCCACCGGGGGCACCATCCACATCGAGCGCGGCAAGCTCGGCGGGGCCCGGATCCGGCTGCGGCTGCCGGAGGCGGGCGTGGACCACGTCGGCGCGGACGAGCCGAGGGCATGGCGGCTGTGGCGCGAACGCCGCGGCAGCCGCTCCGCCCCGCCCTAGCCCGTCCCGCCGGGGCCGCCGCGTCGGGGACCGCCCCCGGCCCCCGGCACTTGTCGCGCCTATTTCGAACGGCAGGTGGCACTCGTCGGGGCAACTTCGAACGACAAGTCGGCCGGCCGGCCGGCTGCCGGGGTGGCCGGTGACGGGATACCTTCGAGCGGTGTCCGGAGAGCCAACGGTGGGCGGTCGCAGGGCGGAGTCGGGGTTCGACGTCGAGGCCGTCTACGCACCCGAGGACGTCGCCGACGGGCTGCCCGACCGGCTGGGCGCGCCGGGGGAGTTCCCGTACACCCGCGGCGTCCACCCCGGCATGTACACCGAGCGGCCGTGGACGATGCGGCAGTACGCCGGGTTCGGCACGGCGGCTGAGTCCAACCGGCGCTACCGGCAGCTGATTGAGAACGGTGCCACTGGGCTGTCGGTCGCCTTCGACCTGCCGACCCAGATGGGGCTCGACTCCGACGAGCCGATCGCCGCCGGCGAGGTCGGCAAGGTCGGGGTTGCGATCGACTCCCTCGAGGACATGCGGACGCTGTTCGACGACATCCCGGTGGACGCCGTCTCCACCTCGATGACGATCAACGCGCCGGCCGCGGTGCTGCTGCTGCTCTACCAGCTGGCCGCCGCCGAGAGCGGAGTGAGCGGCGATCAGCTCACCGGCACCGTGCAGAACGACGTGCTCAAGGAGTACATCGCCCGCGGCACCTACATTTACCCACCCGCCGAGTCGCTGCGCCTGACCAGCGACATCTTCGCCTACTGCGCCGCCGAGCTACCGCGCTTCAACACGATCTCGATCTCCGGCTACCACATGGCCGAGGCCGGAGCGAACCCCGCGCAGGAGATCGCGTTCACCCTCGCCAACGGGCTGGAGTACGTGAGGGCCGCCCTGCGCGCGGGGCTGGCGGTGGACGACTTCGCGCCGCGGCTGTCCTTCTTCTTCGTCGCCCGCACCACGCTGCTGGAGGAGGTGGCGAAGTTCCGGGCGGCGCGGCGGATGTGGGCGCGGCTGATGCGCGACGAGTTCGGCGCGCGCAACCCGAAGTCGCAGATGCTGCGCTTCCACACCCAAACGGCTGGGGTTCAGTTGACCGCCCAGCAGCCCGAGGTGAACCTGATCCGCGTCACCGCCCAGGCGCTGGCGGCGATCTTCGGCGGTACCCAGTCGCTGCACACCAACTCCTACGACGAGGCGCTCGCGCTGCCCAGCGAGAAGGCGTCCCGGCTGGCGGTGCGTACCCAGCAGGTACTGGCCAACGAGACCGACCTGACCGCCACCGTCGACCCGTTCGCCGGCTCGTACGCCGTCGAAGCGATGACCGACGAGGTCGAGCGGGTGGCGCAGGAGCTGATCGACGCCGTCGAGGAGCGCGGCGGGGCGGTGGCTGCGATCGAGCAGGGTTTCCAGAAGACCGAGATCGAGCAGACGGCGTACCAGACCGCGCAGGAGATCGACTCCGGCGAGCGCGTGGTGGTGGGCGTCAACAAGTTCCGGCTCGACACCGAGGAGCCCTACGAGCCGTTGCGCACCGACCCCGAGCTGCAGCGGGCGCAGGCCGAACGGCTGGCCAAGCTGCGGGTGTCCCGGTCGGCGGGTGAGGTGTCCGACGCGCTTGACGCGGTGCGGCGAGCGGCGCAGCGCAGTGGCTCGGACCACAACGTGCTCTACCCCTTGCGCACTGCGCTGGCGGCGGGAGCGACCGTCGGCGAGGTCTGCCACGCGCTGCGCGACGTGTGGGGTTCGTACGTGCCGCGTGACACCCTCTGAGGCCTACGGGGCCGCTGCGGCGAACGGATCACGACGGCCGCTCGTCGTCGGATTTGCGTGCAGGGGCCGCCGGCGGGTAGCCGTCCGCAGCAGATCAACGACCCCTTGGCGCGGCGATCTCGCACTATCCCGAATCCGGTTGCAGGCCAGGCGGCCGGATAATGCAACATAGGGTGATGTTGAGTCACGTTCGCCGCGGTGGTCCTCGGTGACTCTGCTGGACACCCACACCGACCTCCTGCACGACCTCGGGAACGGCACGGGGCCGGAGTGGCTCGACGCCTGGCTCATCAAGCATCTCGACGACGTCGTCGGGTGGCGGCGCGAAGTCCACGCGGTCCCAGAGCTGTCCGGACACGAGGTCGCCACCACGGCACTGGTCGCCAGCAAGCTGCTCGAAGCCGGCCTGGAGCCGCGCACCCTGCCCAGCGGCACCGGCCTGGTCTGCGACATCGGCTACGGCGACCGCTGCATCGCCCTGCGCGCTGACCTCGACGCACTGCCACTGACCGAGCGCACCGGCCTGCCGTTCAGCTCGGGCGTCGACGGCGTCATGCACGCCTGCGGTCACGACGCCCACACGGCGATGCTCCTCGGCGCAGGGCTGGCGTTGGCCCAGGCGCCGATGCTGCCCGGCCGGGTCCGGCTGATCTTCCAGCCGGCCGAGGAGGTGCAGCCTGGCGGCGCGATCGAGGTGATCACCGACGGCGGGCTGGAGGGCGTCGAGCGGGTGTTCGCGCTGCACTGCGACCCGCGGCTGGAGGTCGGCAAGGTCGGCACCCGCGTCGGGCCGATCACCTCGGCGTGCGACATCCTCGAGCTGCGGCTGACCTCGCCCGGTGGGCACACCTCTCGGCCGCATTTGACCGCCGACCTGGTGCACGCACTCGGCATGGTGATCACCGAACTGCCGGCGCTGCTGTCGCGCCGCGTCGACCCTCGCTCCGGCACGATCATGGCCTGGGGCGTGGTGCACGCCGGTGACGCCCCGAACGCCATCCCGCAGCTCGGCGTGCTGCGGGGTACGGCGCGCACCGGCGACCACGCCACCTGGATGGAGTTCGAGCCGCTGATCCGCTCGCTGGTCACCGCGCTGCTCGCGCCGACCGGCGTCGGCTACGTCCTGGAGCACCGCCGCGGCGTGCCGCCGGTGGTCAACGACGAGCTCAGCGCCGCACTGATGCGGGACGCCGCGATCGCCGCGGTCGGCGTCGCGGGCGCCACGAGCACGGAGCAGTCCAGCGGCGGCGAGGACTTCGCGTGGTACCTCGAGGAGGTCCCCGGCGCGATGAGCCGGCTCGGCGTCTGGTCCGGCGAGGGTCCGATGCGCGACCTGCACCAGCCGACGTTCGACCTCGACGAGCGTGCGCTGCCCATCGGCATCCGCGTCCTGGTGCACGCCGCCCTCGGCGGCCTGGCCTAACCCACCCCCGCGAGTTGCGCGCTCTACCCCGGCGAGTTGCGCGCTCTACCCCGGCGAGTTGCGCGCTTGGCACAAGCGAGTCGTGCGTTCCGCCTCGGCGCATGAGCCGTCCACAACGGCCTCCGTTGTCCACAGCTCCCGAAGAACATCGGCGTCAGGGCGATCTCACGGACGACATTGGTTCGCATGGCGCTGTCGTCGGCCGGTATCCACGGTGCATACCTGCGTAGCGAGCTTGCCGCGGAGGTGGGCCCGCAGGCCGTGCGATCAGCTCTCCGTAACGGCGGCATCCGGACCTGGTGGCCAGGCGTGCTGATCGATGCGAGCCGCGAACTCGACCGTCACACACGCGCGGCAGCGGCGTTGCTCACGCTCGGTCCGCACGCGGCGATCACCGGCTCGACTGCCGCCCATCTGCACGGATGCAGCGCGATCGACGGTCGCCTTATCCATGCCCTGGTTCCGTATGGCCGCAATCCCCGCCCGCGCGACGGACTGGTCGTGCACCATGCGGACCCGTTTCACGACGATGTCGTCGAGCTTGATCAGCTCCGAGTGGTGGTGCTCGAACGGGTCATCTCCGACCTTCTGTGCACGGCGCGACCAGCCGACGCACTCGCTGTCACCGATCAGGCCCTCGCGTTGATTGCAGACGACCGGAGGGAGGCGTTCCGCGGTCGGGTTCAGGAGCGGCTCGCGCGCAGGCCAGATCCGCGCGGCACCGTGCGGGGCGCGCGCCTGCTTGGCCTCGCCACCGGTCGAGCCGAATCTCCGCCGGAGAGTTGGCTACTGCTTGCCATCGTCGAGCGGGGCTTCCCGCCGCCGGAGGCCAACTGGTGTGTCCGGTCGTCGGACGGCCGCGTCCTGTACCGGATTGACCTTGCATGGCCTGAGCTGCGGATCGCGGTGGAGTACGACGGCTACGCCGCGCACCTCGGCCGCGAAGACATGGACGCGGCCCGAGCTGATGATCTACAACGTCGGGGATGGATCGTCATCCGGGTGACCGCCCAGGACCTCCGATGTATCTCTCGCCTCGAGACGGAGCTGCGGTTGGCGTTCCAGCGCCGCGGCTGTTCGATCTGACGCGCATGCGTCCGCCCAGGCGCAACTGGAACGCGGGCCTCGCTTGTTTGCGGCGCGCAACTCGCGGGGTGGAGTGCGCAACTCGCTGGGCGAGAACGCGCAACTCGCGGGGCTGGAACGCGCAACTCGCGGGGGAAGGGGTTAGTGGCAGGGGCGGTTGCGCAGTGCTTGCACGTAGTCGTCCGGAGCGCCGGCGGACTCCGCCGCGTCAGCCATCACGCCTAGGTAGCGCGCCGAGGGCATACCGCCCTCGTAGGCGTCGAGCACGTAGAGCCAGGCCAGGATCTCGCCCTCGAGCATGTGCACGCGAAGCTTCAGCTTCTTGTGCAGCCCCATCTCGCCGCCCTCCCACCGGTCGAGCTGGCCGACGTCGGCGTCGGGGATGTCGTAGATCACCACGAATACCTGCGAACCGGGCTCCTCGACCACCGTGGCGAGCGCGCCCTCCCACGTGAGGTCCTCGCCGCCGAAGGTCAGCCGCCACCCGATGAGCCAACCGGTACCCGCCATTGGGGAGTGCGGCGCGCGCATCTCCATCTGGGCCGGATCCATGTTGGACCCGTAGGCGGCGTACAGCGACACCGGCACAGACTAGCCAGCGGCACTGCGACGCCCACGAGGGCGCGCGGCCTACGCCTGGCGTGATCCTTCGCGCAGCGAGCGCATCGCCCGACCGAAGTTCAACGTCCATCCGACGCCGAAAACCTGCGGGACGAACAGCGCGTCGGTGTGGGTGTTCCACAGCCCCTCGCGCAGGCGTTCGGCTGTTGGCGGGCGCAGGTCGTACGGGACCACGCCGGCCAGGGTTCCGTGCCATTCCCGTTGGTCGGGCGGCTTGCGCATCTCTTGGATGATCACCGCGCCGAGCAGCGCAACGCCGCCCGCCCCCACAAGTCGCCTGATCCGTTTCAGCACCGGAGCGACGGTACTCGGTGGATCACGTCCAGTTCAACGTCCGGCTGACGGCCTTTCCCCACGTCGTGTACAGCTCCTCACGCTGCGCCGGCTCCATCACCGGCTCCCACCGCTTGCCCTCCGCCCAGTTGGCGCGGACGTCGGCCTCGCCGGACCAGAACCCCACCGCCAGACCCGCGGCGTACGCGGCGCCGAGTGCGGTGGTCTCGGCCACCACCGGGCGGATCACCGGCACCCCGAGGATGTCAGCCTGGAACTGCATCAGCAGCTCGTTGCCGACCATCCCGCCGTCCACCTTCAGCCCCCGCAGCGTGACACCGGAGTCGGCGTTCATCGCCTCGATCACCTCGCGCGTCTGGAACGCGGTGGCCTCCAGCGCCGCGCGCGCGATGTGCCCGCGGTTGACGAAGCGGGTCAGCCCGACGATCACGCCACGGGCGTCGGAACGCCAGTGCGGCGCGAACAGCCCGGAGAACGCCGGGACGAAGTACGCCCCGCCGTTGTCGTCCACGGTCCGCGCCAGCGTCTCCACCTCCGCCGCGTCGGTGATCAGGCCGAGGTTGTCGCGCAGCCATTGCACGAGCGACCCGGTGACCGCGATTGAGCCCTCCAGCGCGTACACCGCCGGCGCGCCGCCGAAGCGGTAGCAGACCGTGGTGAGCAGCCCGTTGGTCGAGACCACCTTCTCGGTGCCGGTGTTGAGCAGCACGAAGTTGCCGGTGCCATAAGTGTTCTTGGCCTCCCCCGGGGCGAGGCACGCCTGCCCGACGGTGGCCGCCTGCTGGTCGCCGAGGATGCCGGCGATGGGCAGCCCGCCCAGCGGCCCGGCCTCGCGCACCTGGCCGTAGACCTCGGCGCTGGAACGGATCTCGGGCAGCATCGCCGGAGGGACGCCGATCTCGGCCGCGATCTCCTGATCCCAGCTCAGCGCGTCGAGATCCATCAGCAGCGTGCGCGAGGCGTTGGTCGGGTCGGTGGCGTGCACGCCGCCGTTTGTGCTGCCGGTGAGGTTCCACAGCAGCCAGCTGTCCATCGTGCCGAACGCGAGCTCGCCCGCCTCCGCCCGCGCCTGCGCGCCGGGCACCGCGTCGAGGATCCAGCGCACCTTGGGCCCGGAGAAGTAGGTCGCCAGCGGCAGCCCGGTGCGCTCGCGGTAGCGGTCCGGCCCGCCGTCCTGCGCGAGCTGCGCGCACAGCGCGTCTGTGCGGGTGTCCTGCCAGACGATCGCGTTGTGGATCGGGCGGCCGGTGGCGCGGTCCCACACGACGGTCGTCTCGCGCTGGTTGGTGATGCCGACCGCGGCGATCTCCGACGTCGACACGTCCGCGGTGGCGAGCGCACCGGCGCACACCGCGCGGGTGTTCGTCCAGATCTCCTGCGCGTCATGCTCCACCCAGCCGGCGCGCGGCAGGATCTGCCGATGCTCGCGCTGGTCGAGCGACACGATCCGCCCGGCGCGGTCGAACAGGATGCACCGGGTGGACGTGGTGCCCTGGTCGATCGCGGCGACGTAACGCTCCGAGGGGCGGCTCATGGTGGGACGACGCTAGCCACGGTGTGGTGAAACGCGCGACTCGCCCGGTCGTAACGCGCAACTCGCGCACCTAGGGTGGGTGCGGTGGACCTCGGAGCGCTGAGCACGGCGGAGCGGGAGCGCGGCTGGCTCGCGCTCGGCGACCGGCACTTCGACGTCGTGGTGATCGGCGGCGGGGTGGTCGGCTGCGGGGTGGCGTTGGACGCCGCGACCCGCGGGCTCTCGGTCGCCTTGGTCGAGGCCCGCGACCTCGCGTCGGGCACCTCGTCGCGCTCGTCGAAGCTCTTCCACGGCGGGCTTCGGTACCTCGAACAGCTGGAGTTCTCGCTGGTGCGCGAGGCGCTGCGCGAGCGCGAGCTGATGCTCAACCGGCTGGCCCCGCACCTGGTCAAGCCGGTCAGCTTCCTGTACCCGCTGACGCATCGGCTGTGGGAGCGCCCGTACGTCACCGCCGGGCTCACGCTCTACGACACGATGGGCGGCGCCCGCTCGCTGCCGCGGCACAAGCAGCTCACCCGCTCCGGCGCGCTGCGGCTGATGCCCGCGCTGCGCCGCGACGCGCTCGTCGGGGCCGTGCGCTACTTCGACGCCGAGGTCGACGACGCCCGGCACACGCTGACTCTGGCGCGGACGGCCGCGCACTACGGCGCGACCGTGCGCACCTCGACGCAGGTGGTCGGCTTCCTGCGCGAGTCCGACCGGGTGTCCGGCGTCCGGGTGCGCGACTGCGAGGACGGCCGGGAGACCGACGTCCGCGCCCACGTCGTGATCAACTGCACCGGCGTGTGGACCGACGAGATCCAGCGGCTGTCCGGTGGCCGCGGCCGGTTCCGGGTACGGGCGTCCAAGGGCGTGCACATCGTGGTGCCGCGGGACCGCATCGTGTCCGACACCGGGCTCATCCTGCGCACGGAGTCCTCAGTGCTGTTCGTCATCCCGTGGCGCAACCACTGGATCATCGGGACCACCGACACCGACTGGAACCTCGACCTCGCCCACCCGGCGGCCACCCGCAGCGACATCGACTACCTGTTTACCCACGTCAACCGGGTGCTCGCCACGCCGCTGACCCACGAGGACATCGAGGGCGTCTACGCCGGGCTGCGGCCGCTGCTGGCCGGCGAGAGCGAGGAGACCTCGACGCTCTCGCGTGAGCACGCGGTGGCCCGGGTGGCGCCGGGCCTGGTGGCGATCGCCGGCGGCAAGTACACGACCTACCGGGTGATGGCCGCCGACGCGGTGGAGGAGGCCGCGGCCGACATCCCGTCGCGCGTCGCCCCGTCGATCACCGACCGGGTGCCGCTGCTCGGCGCGGACGGCTACCACGCGTTGATCAACCAGTGCGAGCAGCTCGGCGCGCAGTACGGGCTGCACCCGTACCGGATCCGGCACCTGCTCGACCGCTACGGCTCGCTGCTGCACCACGTGCTCGCGATGGCCGACGGTCGGCGCGAGCTGCTCGCGCCGGTCCCCGGTGCGCCGGACTACCTGGTAGTGGAGATCGTCTACGCCGCGGCGTACGAGGGCGCGCTGCACCTGGAGGACGTGCTGACCCGGCGCACCCGGGTCTCGATCGAGTACGCCCACCGCGGGTTGGAGGCTGCTCGGCCGGTGGCCGAGCTGATCGCCGGGGTGCTGGGTTGGGACCCGGCGACGGTCGAGCGCGAGATCACGGTGTACGCCGCGCGGGTGGCCGCCGAGCGCGAGTCGCAGCAGGCGCCGAGCGATGCCGCGGCCGACGCGCTGCGCTCGGCAGCTCCGGAGGCCCGCCCCGAGGTGCTCGAGCCGGTCAGCTGACCCTGTCCCGGGGGGCACGTGGGACGAACGGCACTTTCGTGCGATAGGGCTCGACGAACGTGCCTTTCGTACGGGGTGGTTCCCGGCGGTCAGCTGGCGCCGGCGGCCGCATCGCCTGCCTCGGCAAGCAGGGCCGCGGTGCGCTGCCTGAGCTGGAGCCCGTCCGCAGGTGCGAGCGTGATCCACTCGGCGCCGTCCGCGGCGGTGGTCTTGGTGAGCTGGTAGCGGCCCGCGGCGGTGTCCAGCACTCCGACGATCTTGGGCAGCCGGCGCAGCATGCCGGATCGGTCGGCGGCCAGCGCGGCGATCTGGGCTCGGTGCGCTCCGCCGTTCAACCCGCGCAGCATGCGCCCGAGAACCCCGGCGTCGAGGGTCGTCAGGTTGTCGAGCTGGCTCGTCGGCTCGGCGTGCCGTTGGGCGGCCGCCTCGGCGACGGCGCTGGGCACGGTGACGGCTGGGCCCGGTCCGGCCGGGACCGGCGGAAGAACGTCGATCAGTGCGGACGCCAGCCCGGTGCAGGCGCTGACGGTCACCGTCTCGTCCTGGCGCACCGCGAGCGCACGGGAGTTGCGCTGCCCCGCGGTCACCGCGCGCATGCTGTGCCCGCGCCACATCCGCAGCTCGAGCTGGGCGGCGGGGCGGGCAAGCAGGTTCAGCAGCCGCACGAGCTCGGGGTCCGGGCCGCTGGCGTCGGCCAGCCCACGCTCGCGCAACGCCTGCCAGCCGCGGCCGACGAGCCCGGTCCGCGCGGCGCTGGTGTGACCGGGGGAGTCCATCCGCAGCACGACCGGCGTGGCGCCGAGCCGCAGCCACTCCCACAGGACGTCGAACTCCACGGCGGTCAAGACCCACCGGTCCGGTCGCGGCGCGGCGAGGGCTTCAGCGGGACGGCTGACCTGCACATGCGGGTGGGCTGCTGGCATCGCGGTTCCTTCAGCCGGGTGAGCGCTCGACGGTAGGTCGGCCGCTACGTCCAACGGGCCGTTGTCGGGAAGCTGTTCGCGATCGGGAAGCCACCGGTCGGGTTGTGGTCAGACCTCGTAGTGGTGGCCGGCTGGTCGGTGCTTGCCGGCCGGCTCCCGGGTTAGTCGATGCTTGCGCGAAAGGTCGCCGCTGGCGGATGCCGGCCGGGAAGCGCGGCGCTCGGTCAGCTTTTCGGCGGACTTGTCCGCCGAGCGGTTGGGCTTGGTGCCGGCGCGGCGTGTGCTCGCGGGCTGCTGTTCGGTCGAGGCCGTTTTGTGGGCGACGAGGCGGACGGTCGTCGTCGGACGCTTTGAGGCGGTGCCGGTCTGGGTGGCGCTTGACCGGGTCGACTTCGACCGGCCGCTGGTTGATCCAACGGTGCCTGCCCGAGCGGTATTTGCCCGAGCGGCGTTCGATCGCTGCGTGCTTGATCGCGCCATGACCGGCTCGGTTCCTGGCGGCTTCGCCCCTCCTGACGCGGTCGGGGCAGACACGGCCGGCGCTGACCTGGCCGCGTTGGCGCGGGAGGTGCTCGTGGCGCCGCCGCCGGTGGTGCTCGAGCGGGCGGCCCTCGACCCCGCCGGGGTCGGTACCGCCACGCTCGGCTTGGCGG
>JACDBJ010000539.1 GCA_013695005.1 Pseudonocardiales bacterium | reverse complement strand
CAGACCACCCGGCGGGTGGCGCAGCCGGCGCTGGCCCGGTGGCCGCAGCGGCGTCGCAGCGTTGCACCGAGGCGAGGGCCGCCACGAGTGCGGCCACCTCGGCGTCGGTGGGATTGCCGCGGACAATCCGCAGGTGGCTCACAGCGGGATGTTGCCGTGCTTGCGCGGCGGCAGTGTCTGACGCTTCGTGGCGAGCATCCGAAGCGCCCGCGCCACGTGCCCGCGGGTGTGCGACGGCGGTATCACCGCGTCCACGTACCCCCGCTCGGCGGCCAGGTAGGGGTTGCACAACGTGTCCTCGTAGTCGGCCTGCAGCCGCGCCCGCACGGTGTTGACGTCCTCGCCTCGGTCGGCGGCGGCCGCGAGCTCCTTGCGGTAGAGGATGCTGACCGCCCCCTGCGCCCCGGTCACCGCGATCTGCGCCGTCGGCCACGCCACACTCACGTCACCGCCGAGGTGCTTGGACCCCATCACGTCGTACGCCCCGCCGTAGGCCTTGCGGGTGATCACGGTGACCTTCGGGACCGTTGCCTCGCAGTAGGCGTAGATCAGTTTCGCGCCGCGGCGGATGATCCCGTTCCACTCCTGGTCGGTGCCCGGCAGGAAGCCCGGTACGTCCACGAACGTCAGCACCGGGACGTTGAACGCGTCGCAGGTGCGGACGAAACGCGCCGCCTTCTCGCTGGCGTCGATGTCCAGGCAGCCGGCGAACTGGGTCGGCTGGTTGGCGACCACGCCCACCGAGCGCCCGTCGACCCGGCCGAAGCCCGCCAGGATGTTGGGCCCGAACAGCTCGTGGACCTCGAGGAACTCGCCCTCGTCGAGCACCCGGGTGATGACCTCGTGCATGTCGTAAGGCTGGTTGGGGGAGTCGGGGATGATCGTGTCCAGCTCGCGGTCGAGGTCGGTCACGCCGTCAGCGATGGCGCTGTCGGTCGGCTCCGGCTGCGGTTTCGGCACTGGGAACACCGGTGGCTCGGACAAGTTGTTCGACGGCAGGAAGCCCAGCAGCTCCTGGACGTAGTCGAACGCGTCCGCCTCGTCGGTGGCGAGGTAGTGCGCGACGCCGGAGCGGGTGTTGTGCGAGCGGCCGCCGCCGAGCTCCTCGAAGTCGACCTCCTCGCCGGTGACCGTCTTGATGATGTCCGGGCCGGTGATGAACATGTGCGAGGTGCCGTCGACCATCACGGTGAAGTCGGTCATCGCGGGGGAGTAGACCGCTCCGCCGGCACACGGTCCCATGATCAGCGAGATCTGGGGCACGACGCCCGAGGCGTGCACGTTGCGGACGAAGATCTCGCCGTAGAGCCCGAGCGCGACGACGCCTTCCTGGATGCGCGCGCCGCCGCCGTCGTTGATCCCGATCACGGGGCAGCCGATCTTCATGGCGAGGTCCATGACCTTGACGATCTTCTCGCCGTAGACCTCGCCCAGCGAGCCACCGAACACGGTCGCGTCCTGGCTGAACACGCACACCGAACGGCCGTCGATCGTGGCGTGCCCGGTGACCACCCCGTCGCCGAACGGGCGGCGCTCGGCCATGCCGAAGTTCGTCGACCGGTGCCGCACCAGAGCATCGAGCTCGACGAACGAGCCGGGGTCGACCAGCGCGTCGATGCGCTCGCGGGCGGTCCGGCGACCCTTGGCGTGCTGGCGTTCCACGGCCGCGTCCGACCCCGCGTGCACGGCTGCGTCCAGCCGCTGGTTCAGCTCGGCGAGCCGGCCGGCGGTGGTGTGGATGTCCGGCTCGTCCGATTGGGTCGGGGGCGGCTCGGTGGCAGCGCTCATGCTGCGACCCTAATCGGACGCACCGCCGCCGCCGGCGGGCTGCGGTCGCGGTCACCCGGGCCGAAGCCGTGGAAGATGAACGCGCACCGGCGCGGTGAGCGTGGTGCTGCGGGCGGCAGGCGGGAAGAGCGGGCCCGTTGGTCACGATCCGGAGTCGGCGTCCGAGCCGTTCGGCGGATCAGTAATCACTTTTGCCGACGTGCCGATGAATCAACGTTTCCGAAGGAAAGCTCCCGTGTAGGTTCGCCGTTTGTGCTGCTCCCCGATTTTGTGCACTACGACGATTGGCCGATAAGCCGCCTGCCCCATTGCGCAATTGTACTAACGGCAGGACGTGCAATACAGCGAAAGGGTGGTGACCCGCTCGATGACGCGGCTGCTGGACTACCTACCGCGGGGCAACACCCTTGACGACCAGGCGTGGCAACGGCGGCACCGGTTCCTGCAGTGGGTGCTCGGGGCGCATCTACCTGCGCTTTTCGTGTTCGGCGTCGTGATGGACAACGGCCTGCTCACCACCACGTACGTGATGAGCGTGCCGGCCGTCTGCCTGGTGCTGGGCCACCTGATCAAGCGTCGTCGGCCTGCGTCGATCCTTATCACCGCAGGTCTGACCTACTGTTCTGCCGCCCTCGTCGGTTTCTCCGGCGGCTCGATCGAGGCCCATTTCCACTTCTTCATCATGATCGGTTTCATCGCGCTGTACCAGGACTGGGTTCCGTTCCTGTGGAACACCCTATTCACTGTGGTAAGCCATGGTCTTGGCTCTGTGTGGACCACAAACCTGATCTTCAGCCACCCCGCGGGCCAGACGAGCCCATGGGTCTGGTCCGGCATCCACGGCGCGGCGGTGCTGCTCGCCTGTGTCGGCATGGTGATCTTCTGGCGGGTCACCGAGGAGGAGCAGCACAAGCGCGAAGCGCTGGCCAAGGAGCTCGCCGACGCCGAGATCGGACGCCGCCGGTTCACCTCCGACCTGCTGGTCAACCTCGCACGACGCAACCAGAGCATGCTCTACCGCCAGCTCGACATCATGAACGCGCTCGAGGAGAAGGAACGCGACCCGGACGCGCTGGCCGAGCTCTTCCACCTCGACCACTGGCGACGCGGGTCCGGCGCAACGCCGAGAGCCTGCTGGTGCTCTCCGGTGAGAAGCCGTCGCGCGTCTGGAGCGCGCCGGTCCCGCTGCGCGACATCGTGCGCGCCGCGATCGCCGAGACCGAGGACCTCGACCGGGTCGACTTCGTGATCGACGAGTGGGCGGCGGTGTCCGGTCAGACCGTCACGGACCTCACCCACCTACTGGCCGAGCTCACCGAGAACGCGGTGCGGTTCTCCGCGCCGCAGACCCGGGTCACGATCCGGACCAGGCCCTACCTGCCGACCCCCGACGCCTTCCTGCTCACGGTCGAGGATCTCGGTGTCGGCATGCCGCCGGACGAGCTCGCGGCGGCGAACCAGCTGTTGGCCGACCCACCCGAGGTGGACCTGTCGGTGTCGCAGCGGCTCGGCTTCCACGTCGTCGCCCGACTCGCCCAGCGCCACGACATCACGGTCTCGCTGACCCCGACGCCCGGCTGTGGGCTCACCGCGGTGGTGGTGCTGCCCGCGGCGTTGTTCGCCGGAGCGGCCGTCGTCGAGCCGGTCGAACAGGTGATGGCACCTGCGCCGGGCGGTTTCTCGGCGCATCAGGCTCACCAGTACATGGCCACGGCTCCGATCAGCACCATGTCCGCCATGCCGGAGTCCATCCCGGTCGCGCGCGGCGCCGTGCCCTCGCAGGCTGCCGCGCCCGTGCTCGAAGGCAGCGGAACGTGGACGGAGGACGACGACGCGTGGGCCGGCTGGTGGTATGCCACCGCTCAGGAGCAAGGCGGGTTCGTCCACGGCAACGGTGGCGGCGGTGACCGTCACGTCGGGAACGGTGGTCATGCCGGAAACAGTTGGCCGACCGGACCGGCGGTACCCACGGGGCCGACCGGACCGGCGGTGACGCAGTACGACATGCCCGCGGCGCCGCCGATGCCGCGCCAGTCCCTGCACAGGCCGGCGCACGTTCAACCGGCGCACCTCCAACCTGCCCCGCCCACGCAGATCGCACCGGCGCAGGCACCGCCCGTGCATGGTCGACAGGCGCAGCTGCCGCTGGCGGTGCGCTCCGAGGACCCGTCCGGGGCCCGCCGGTCGCCTGGGCCGCGCCTGAGCCGGCGCGTCCCGCAGAGCCACCTGGCTCCGGAGCTGCGAGTCGCCCCCGAGGACGTCGAGCAAGCGGCGCCTGCGCACACCGAGCGGGCCTCGGCGGCGCTGTCGCGCTACCAGGCGAGCCGGCAGGCCGCGAAGGGGGCCGCAGGAGACGCCGCAACCGGCGGCTGGCAGGAAGGGCACCGGACATGACCGTCGGCGCAATGCGCGGCCAGCTGGACTGGCTGTTGTCGGCCTTCGTGCAGGAGGCCCGCGGAGCGGTCCACGCCTTGGTCGTCTCCGGCGACGGGATGCCGCTCGCGGTCTCCCGGGGCGTTGACGCGATGCTGGCCGACCGGCTCTCGGCGGCGACCTCGGGGCTGGTCAGCCTCGCGAGGGGTACTGCGATCCTGCTGCACGCGGAGCCGGTGACGCAGACCATCGTCGAGATGGGCGGTGGCTACCTGTTCGCGACCTCGGTGGCCCAGGGCTCGACGCTGGCGGTTTTCACCCAGGTCAACTGCGACATGGGGCTGGTGGCGCACGAGATGACCTTGCTGGCGAACCGGGTCGGGCACGCCCTGATCCCGGCCCCGCGCACGAGCCTCGGTCGGCCAGGCCCGTGACCACAGGCGACTCATACGGCGCGCGTTCGGGTGGCCGGGTGGTGCCGGCGTACGCCTTCACCGCGGGGCGGACCCGCTCGGCCGGGCAGAGCCAGGACATGCCGATCGAGGCTCTGGTCACCGCCACCGAGCTCGCCGGGCGGCACAGTTCGAGCCTGGACATGGAGTACCGGTCCATCGTCGAGTTGGGCTGCCAGCCCGTCTCGGTGGTCGAGATCGGCGCGGCGCTGCGCGTACCGGTCGGGGTAGCACGGGTGCTGGTCAGTGATCTCGCCAACGCGGGGTACCTGAAGGTGCACCTACCCCAGTCGGACGACACCGATGGTCGCCCCGGCTCGGAAATACTAGGGAGGCTGTTGGATGGACTTCGCGCCCGCTGAGGCTGGTCGGGGGCGGCGTCGACGCGGTGGAAGCCAGCTCGCAACTGCGCCCGAACCAGCGCTGATCCCGCTCAAGGTGCTGGTGGCAGGCGGCTTTGCCGTGGGTAAGACCACCTTCGTCGGGTCGTTGTCGGAGATTCCTCCGGTCACCACCGAGCAGGAGATGACGGCGCTGTCCATCGGCGTGGACGACACCTCCGCGGTGCCGGACAAGCGCACGACGACGGTGGCCATGGACTTCGGCCGCATCACCGTGGACTCGTCGCTGATCCTGTACCTGTTCGGCACCCCGGGACAGAACCGCTTCTGGTTCATGTGGGACGAGCTGGCGCGGGGTGCCGTGGGTGCGGTGGTGCTCGTCGACCTGCGCCGGGTGGACGACTGCTTCCCGGCCATCGACTACTTCGAGAACCGCCGGCTGCCGTTCGTGCTCGCGGTCAACCAGTTCCCTGGCACGCCCGAGTTCGCCGACGACGCCGTCCGGGAGGCGCTCGTGCTCCCTGCGGACACGCCCGTGACCAGGATGGACGCCCGCGAACCGCGGTCCAGCCTGACCACGCTCGTCGCCCTGGTCGAGCACGCCCTGATGCGCACGCCCGTCGGCTGACCGCGCGCCCACCGCTCTGCGCACTCTGGTGCAACACCCTGGCCGCATCACGAGCAGATCGCACCGAGCGCAACGCCGCGGTCGTCGCAGCAGCACTAGCGTTGCGCTCGCGGCGATCACCGGGTTGGTGGTGCGTAGGAGTGCGCAGAGCAAGGGAGCCGCGGGGGAGTGGGCGACCTCGGCGCGGGCGACTGGGCCGCCAGCAGCCGCGGGTACCGTGCGCCGGGTGAGCGCGTTGCGGCAGCTCGACCGCCGTCCGTTGGACGTCGCGGCACTGCGCGCCGGGCTGACCGCCCCGCACGGCCCGCTGAAAGAGCTCCGCGTGGTGGCGCAGACCGGGTCGACCAACGCCGACCTGCTGGCCGCCGCCGAAGCCGGAGCCCCTGACCGCACCGCCCTGGTCGCCGAGCACCAGCAGTCCGGACGTGGCCGCCTCGGCCGCGAGTGGGGCTCGCCGCTGCACGCCGGCCTGACGGTCAGCCTGCTGCTACGGCC
>JACDBJ010000530.1 GCA_013695005.1 Pseudonocardiales bacterium | reverse complement strand
GCCCCAGCCCGGGGCTGTCTGGCCGGGCAGCACAATGGGCAGGTGGGACTCGAGGAGATCGCCGACGAGCTGTACGGGCTGCCGCCCGAGGAGTTCACCGGCGCGCGCGACGAGCAGGCCGCCGCCGCGAAGGCCGCCGGCGACGCGGGCCTGGCCAAGCAGATCACCGCGTTGCGCCGCCCGACCAAGGCGGCATGGGTGGCCAACCAGCTCGCCCGGCAGCGTCCGGCCGAGCTGGACGGGTTGCTGAACCTCAGCAACGCCCTCGGCGACGCGCAACGCTCACTGGACGGCGACCAGCTGCGCAGCCTGTCCGCCCAGCGCCACCAGCTGGTCGCGGCGATGAGCCGGGCGGCGCGGGGACTGGCCCAGGCGGCGGGGCAGCCGGTCAGCGACGCCGTGGAGCGCGAGGTGGCGGACATCCTTGAGGCGTCGCTGGCCGACCCCGAGGCTGCGGAGGACCTGCGGCGCGGCCGGCTGACCAGGTCGTTGAGCTACGCCGGGTTCGGGCCGGCGGTGCCCGCCGACGCGAAGCCGCAGCCGCGCCAACCAGGGCCGTTGGGCGGGCAGGACCCGAAGATCCGCCAGGCCGAGCAGGCGGTCGCCGATGCCGAGGCGGACGCCGAAGCGACGCTCGCCAAGCAGCAGGCCGCCGACGAGGCCGTCGAGGCGGCCGAGCAGGGACACCGGGGCGTCCGGGCCAAGGTCGACGAGCTCGCCGAGGCGCTGGAAGCGGCTCGGCAGCAGGAGACCACGGCGGCCAAGGCAATCCGCGAGGCCAGAAACGACCAGCGCGCCGCGGCCCGGGTGGCGCAAGGGTCCGCGACCAGGGCGGAGCAGGCCCGGGCCCGGCTCGCCAAGCTGCGCTCGGGTGCGCCGCAAGTGCCCTGAGGTCTAGGTTCTGTCTCTCCGCAAGCTCCGCCAACGACAGGGGCAGACCATGGCCGACAGCGTCTACCGGGTGACCGAAGTGATCGGCGTCAGCGCCGAGTCGTGGGAGGCCGCCGCCCGCAGCGCGGTGGAAACCGCCGCCGGCACCGTGCGCGACCTGCGTATCGCCGAGGTGGTGCGCCAAGACCTGACGATCGAGGACGGCCGCGTCACGGGGTTCCGCGTGCGCCTGGCCATCTCGTTCAAGTACGAGCCCGGCAACTGACGCCGAACGGCTCAGTCCCGACTAGGAGTCTTCGTCCTCCGGTGGGGCTCGGTACGGGTCGGGGTCACCGGCGGGCTGCGCACCGGCGGCCTTACGGGCCAGCTCGGCGTCGGCTGCCCTGGTCTTGGCGAGCAGCTCCTCCATCCGCTTTGCGTCATCCGGCACGACGTCGGGCACGAACGTCAGCGTCGGTGTGAAGCGGACGCCGGTCCCGGCGCCGACCCTCGAGCGCAGCACGCCGGTGGCGCTGGCCAGTGCAGCCGCAGCGCCCGCCATGTCGGGCTCGGCATCCACGGTGTCCCCGATCACCGTGTAGAAGACCGTGGCGTCGTGCAGGTCGCCGGTCAGCTTGACGTCGGTGATCGTCACCATCGCCAGCCGTGGGTCCTTCACCTCGTGCTCCAGCGCGGAGGCCACGATCTGCGCTATCCGCTTGCTCAGCTTGCGAGCTCTCGCCTCATCAACCACGCCACGCCTCCCGTCACAGGTCCTCCGGACCCACTACCCGATGCCGCGCCGAGAGCAACTCCAGCTCCGGGCGTCCGGCGACCAGCCGCTCGCACTGCTGCATCAGCTCGACGACGTGCGCTGCGTCAGCCGCGACGCAGCTGACCCCGAGCAACGCCCGCCGGTGCAGGTCGAGGTGACCGGCCTCGGCGGCCGCCACCTCGAACCTGCGCCGCAGCTCCGCGACCACCGGCCTCACGAGCGAGCGCTTCTGCTTGAGCGAGCGCACATCGCCGAGCAACACGTCCAGCTCAAGCGCCCCGACGTACATGACACCAGCCGTTCGAGTCGGCACTCGTGTGACAGAACATGCGCAGGGAGCAAGTTCTGCCACACGAGTGGCGGTCGAGAGACCTACGCGCGGGGCTTCTCCCGCATCTCGTAGGTCTCGATCACGTCGCCGGTCTTGATGTCGTTGTAGGAGCCAAGGGTCAGACCGCACTCGTAGCCCTCGCGGACCTCGACCACGTCGTCCTTGAACCGTCGCAACGAGCTGACCGTGAGGTTCTCGACCACCACCACGCTGTCGCGCAGCAGCCGGGCCTTCGCGTTGCGCCGGATCTCCCCGGAGGTGACCAGGCAACCCGCGATCGCGCCGACCCGGGAGGAGCGGAACACGTCGCGGACCTCGGCGCGGCCGAGACCCACCTCCTCGTACTCCGGCTTGAGCATGCCGCGCAGCGCCTGCTCGATCTCGTCGATGGCCTGGTAGATCACCGTGTAGTACCGGATCTCCACGCCCTCGCGGTTCGCGAGCTCGGTCGCCTTGCCCTCGGCCCGCACGTTGAAGCCGAGCACGATCGTGTTGTCCGCGATCGCGAGGTTGATGTCGCCCTCGGTGATCGCACCGACGCCGCGGTGGATGACCCGCAGCTCGACGTCGTCGCCGACCTCGATCTTCAGCAGCGCATCCTCCAGCGCCTCCACGGTGCCGGAGTTGTCGCCCTTGACGATCAGGTTGAGCTGGCTGGTCTCCTTGAGCGCGGCGTCCAGGTCCTCGAGGCTGACCCGCTTGCGACGCGACGCCAGCTCGGCGTTGCGCTCGCGCGCGCGTCGCCGGTCGGCGATCTGGCGTGCCACCCGGTCCTCGTCGACGACCAAGAACGTGTCGCCGGCACCAGGTACGGAGGTGAAGCCGATCACCTGAACCGGCTGGGCGGGCAGCACCGCGGCGACGTCGTCGCCGTGCTCGTCGAGCATCCGGCGGACCCGGCCGGACGCATCGCCGGCCACCACCGAGTCGCCGACCTTGAGCGTGCCGCGCTGCACGAGCACCGTGGCCACCGGACCGCGACCGCGGTCCAGGTGCGCCTCGATCGCGACGCCCTGGGCCTCCATGTTCGGGTTTGCCCGCAGGTCGAGCGCCGCGTCGGCGGTCAGCAGGATCGCCTCGAGCAGCGCGTCGATGTTGGTGCCCTGCTTGGCCGAGACGTCGACGAACATCGTGTCGCCGCCGTACTCCTCGGCGACCAGCCCGTACTCGGTGAGCTGCTGGCGGATCTTGGAGGGGTTGGCGCCCTCCTTGTCGATCTTGTTGACGGCCACCACGATGGGCACCGTCGCCGCCTGCGCGTGGTTGATCGCCTCAACGGTCTGCGGCATCACGCCGTCGTCGGCCGCCACCACGATGACCGCGATGTCGGTGACCTGGGCACCGCGGGCACGCATGGCCGTGAACGCCTCGTGGCCCGGGGTGTCGATGAAGGTGATCGGACGCTCGACGCCCTCCAGCTCGGTCAGCACCTGGTAGGCGCCGATGTGCTGGGTGATGCCGCCTGCCTCGCCCTCCATGACGTTCGCCCGCCTGATGGAGTCCAGCAGCCGGGTCTTTCCGTGGTCGACGTGACCCATGACGGTGACCACCGGCGGCCGGATGACCAGGTCTTCCTCGCCACCGGCGTCCTCGCCGTAGGAGATGGAGAAGCTGTCCAGCAGCTCGCGGTCCTCTTCCTCCGGGCTGACGACCTGCACCTGGTACTTCATCTCGGTGCCGAGCAGCTCGAGGATCTCGTCGGACACCGACTGCGTCGAGGTGACCATCTCGCCGAGGTGGAACAGCACCTCCACCAGTGACGCCGGGTTGGCGCCGATCTTGTCCGCGAAGTCGGTCAGCGAGGCGCCACGGGGCAGCCGGATCGTCTCGCCCTTGCCCTGTGGAAGCCGCACACCGCCGACGCTGGGCGCCTGCATGGCGTCGTACTCCTGGCGCTTCTGCCGCTTGGACTTGCGACCCTTGCGCGCCGGACCACCTGGGCGACCGAAGGCGCCAGCCGCTCCACCGCGACCGCGGCCACCGCCGCCGGGCCGTCCACCGCCTGGGTCGCCACGGA
>JACDBJ010000529.1 GCA_013695005.1 Pseudonocardiales bacterium | reverse complement strand
GCTCGGGCGGGCCTGGTGGCTGGGCGGGCGCTGGGCGCGAGCCTGTCCGTTGGTCGACTGCGTGGGCCGCGGCCGGTGCCGGCCGGGGTTGGTGGGCGATGCAGCCGGACCGTCCGAACCCGCCGGGTTGACCCGCCGAGGGACCGCGCGCCGCGGGTCCGGAGGTTCGGAAGAGGCCACGGGTTGAGGCTACGTCACCGGGTTACGCAGATCAGGAAGCGGACGGACTGTCGCGCTTCTCCTTGATCTTCGCGGCCTTGCCGCGCCGATCGCGCAGGTAGTAGAGCTTGGCGCGCCGCACGTCCCCGCGCGTCACGACCTCGATCTGGGCGATGTTCGGGGAGTGCACCGGGAAGGTGCGCTCGACGCCGACGCCGAAGGAGATCTTGCGGACGGTGAAGGTTTCGCGCACCCCGGCTCCCTGGCGCGCGATTGCCACGCCCTGGAAGATCTGGACCCGGGAGCGGGTGCCCTCGATGACCTTGACGTGGACCTTGAGGGTGTCCCCTGGCCGGAAGTTGGGGATGTCGTCGCGCAGTGACTGCGCGTCAAGTGCGTCCAGGGTGTTCATCTCGCAGGCCGTCCTCGCGTCTGTGCTCTCGTGCCGGTCGCCGTGCCGCGCTACCCCGCCGTGGCCGCGCGGCGTTGGACACCGGCGAGCGGGCGGATGATCAGATCGGGGATCCCGACGATCGCTGCCAGGCGAGCAGCGCCCGGCAGTTGCAGCACGTTCAGTGTGCCAGACGAGCGGCACCGGGCGGCAACTGACCGGTTCAGGTTGGTTGCTCGGGCGGGTCCAGCGCGTCGAGCACGGCCTGGTCGGCGGCGTCGAGCGCGCCCTCGGGCAGCGCGGCGAGCAGGTCCGGGCGTCGCTCCGCGGTCCGCTCCAAGGCTCGGTTGCGGCGCCAGCGGGCGACCGCGGCGTGGTCTCCCCCGCGCAGAACCGCCGGCACGTCGAGCCCGCGCCAGCTCTCGGGGCGGGTGTACGCGGGGCCTTCGAGCAGCCCGTCGGAGAAGGAGTCGTCCTGCGCCGAGGCGGGGTTGCCCAGGACGCCGGGCAGCAGCCGGGCGACCGCCTCGACGATGACGAGCACCGCCGCCTCGCCGCCGACCAGCACGTAGTCGCCGATGGAGACCTCCTCCACCGGCATCCGGTGGGCCGCGTCGTCGAGCACCCGCTGGTCGATGCCCTCGTAGCGGCCACAGGCGAACACCAGCCACGGCTCGGCGGCGTATCGCTCGGCGGTGCGCTGGGTGAACGGCGTGCCCGCAGGGGTCGGGACGATCAGCCGTGGCTGTGGGCCACCTGGGTCGCCGGCGCTCACCTGGTCCAGCGCCTCGCCCCAGACCTGCGGGCGCATGACCATGCCCGGCCCACCGCCGTAGGGGGCGTCGTCGACGGCCTTGTGCACGTCGTGGGTCCAGTCCCGCAGGTCGTGCACGTCCAGGGTGATCAGGCCGGCGTCGATGGCCCTGCCCAGCAGCGCCTCACGCGCCGGCGCGAGGTAGCCGGGGAAGATCGTCACGACGTCGATGCGCATCGCCGCGGATCCTGCCACCCGGCTGGCGCTCAGGCGCCGGCTGCGCCGCGCTGCCGGCCGGTGATCGCGGTCTTCGCGGCCTCCAGCGTCACGCCGCGTGCGTTGAGCAGCTCGCAGGCCAGGCTGTCCGATGCGGTGAGCAGCCCCAGCAGCAGGTGCTCGGTGCCGATGTAGTTGTCGCCGATGTTGATGGCCTGGCGCAACGAGAGCTCCAGTGCCTTCTTGGACCGCGGGGTGAACGGCATTCGTCCGGGCCCACCTTTCTCGCGCGACCCGCGGCGGCGGCGGTGCCGATCAGACCCGCGATCCAGCGCACCGGGGCCAAAGACGTCCTCGATCTGCCGGCGGACCTCGTCGAGGTTGATCCCGATCGTGCGCAGCGCCTCGGAGTCCCGGTCGGACAGGCCAGGGCACGCGCCGACCGCACGCTCGATGTCGGCGTCGATGTCGGCCTTGGTCACGCCGAGCTCGTCGAGCACCTCGGCGGCCACCCCGTGCGGCACGTTGAACAGCGCGACCAGCAGGTGCTCGGTGCCGATGTGGCCGTGCTTGCGATCCCGGGCTTCCTGCTGGGCATGCGTAACCGTCTCGCGGGCCGACTTGGTGAACCGTTCGAACATCTGCTGCCTCCTACCGACCCAGTGACCGGCGGTACTTCTTGTGCACCGCCTGCTTGCTGACGCGCAGGACCGCGGCGATCTGCTGCCACGACCAGCCCCGATCCCTGGCGTTGGCGACCTGCAGCTCCTCCAGGGACTCCAGCAGCCCGCGCAGGGCGGCCACCGCCGCCAGCCCGACGGCGGGGTCCTTGCTGGACGCCGCCGCGGCGACCTGTGTCGCATCCGTCATGCCGTCAACCTACGTTGACTGGGCTGTCATTGTCAACCATGGTTGACGCGCAGGGGTGGGTCGAGCAGTGGTTCAGTCGTCGAGGAGGCCGTCGGGCGGGGTGAGGACGACGCGGCCGCCAGTGGTGTCCACGGTCGGCACGATGGCCGCCACGAACGGGACCAGGGCGTCGCCGCGGCCCTCCCTCGCGATGACCAGCAGGTCGGCACCCGGGGCGTGGGATACCTCGCGAACCGTGCCCACCACGGTGCCGTCGGCCAGCTCGGCGATCAGGCCCTCGAGCTCGTGGTCGTTGAACGTGTCCGGGTCGTCGGACAGGGGCAGCTCGGCCGCGTCGATCAGCAGCTGCGTGCCACGCAGCAGCTCGGCACTGTCGCGGTCGCCGGCCTCGGCGAAGGTCACCAGGAACCGTCCGGAGTGCGGCCGGGCGTTGAGCACGGTCAGCTGCTCGGGGGCGTCGTCACCTCGGGCGCGCAGCACCGCGCCGGGCGCGAACCGCTCCTCCGGCGAGTCGGTGCGCACCGTGACGGCGACCTCGCCGCGCAGGCCGTGCGGCCTGCCGACGATGCCGACCAGCAGCTCAGCGGTCGGTGTCGACGACATCCACCCGCACGCCGCGGCCACCGATGGAGTTGACCACAGTGCGCAGCGCCGTCGCGGTCCTGCCGCCGCGGCCGATCACCTTGCCGAGGTCCTCGGGGTGCACCCGGACCTCAAGGGTGCGCCCGCGCCGGTTGGTCACCATGTCGACCCGTACCTCGTCGGGATGGTCGACGATGCCGCGCACGAGGTGCTCGAGGGCATCCGCGAGGGCGCTCACGCGCCGCTCGCTGCCTCCGCCTCGGCGGGTGTGGCGTCCTGCTCAGCAGCGGCGTCGTCCCCGGCGGCGTCATCGGCCTTCTTCTTGGCAGGAGCCTCTTTGGCAGGAGCCTTCTTGGCCGGTGCCTTCTTCGCTGCGGCTGTGTCTTCGGCAGCGGGCTCAGCGGCGGCGGGCTCGGCTACAGCGTCGGCCGTGGCGTCGGGCGTGACGACGTCCTCGGAGACGGCCGGTGCGGCGGGCTCAGCGTCGGCGGGCTCAGCGTCGGCAGCCTCGGTGTCGGCAGCCTCGGCCTCGGGCTTGTCGCCCATTTCGGCCTTTGCCTTGTCGGCCTGCTTCTCAGTCGCGGCTGGCTTGTCGGCCTCGGCCTTGGGCTTGCGGGCCGCCGGCTTGCGCTTCGGCGTGGTGGCTTCAGCCTCGGGCTCGCCACCGGCAGCGGTCAGCGCGGCCTGGAACCGGGCGAGCCGGTCGGCCGGCGGCGCGGGGTGGCGCAGCGTGCCCTCGGCGCCGGGCAGGCCCTTGAACTTCTGCCAGTCACCGGTGATCTTCAGGATGTTCTGCACCGAGTCGGTCGGCTGCGCGCCGACTCCGAGCCAGTACTGCATCCGCTCGGAGTCCACCTCGATGAAGCTGGGCTCACGCTTGGGGTGGTACTTGCCGATGGTCTCGATCGCCCGCCCGCTGCGCCTGGTGCGCGCGTCGGCGACGACGATGCGGTAGTACGGCTCTCGGATCTTGCCCAGCCTCATTAGCTTGATCTTGACGGCCACAGGTTCTAACGGCTCCTCGCGGATCGGTCGTGCTCGTGATGAGCGGGCGCGCCCGAGTGGGGACGGGCGACGCAAGCTCGGCGCCTTAGGCGCCACGGCGCGGTGAGAGGGGCCGGCCGAGGCGGACAGCGACCTATTGTGCCAGATCGGCACCGGTGCGCACGAAGGGCGCCAGCTCGACGCCCGAGCGCTGCAGCTCCGCGCGTACCGCCGCGGCGAGCTGCACCGCGCCAGGGGTGTCACCGTGCACACACACCGAGCGCGCGGCGACCGCCAGCACCGTGCCGTCCACGGCCACCAGCTCGCCGTCGGTGGCCAGCCGACGGGCGCGCTCCCCCACCTCGTCGGCGTCGGCGAACAGCGCTCCGGGCTCCCCGCGCGGCACCAGCGTGCCGTCGGCGCGGTAGCCG
>JACDBJ010000514.1 GCA_013695005.1 Pseudonocardiales bacterium | reverse complement strand
CCGGGCACGTGGAGGCCTTCGTCGACCCGCTGGTGGAGTGCACCTCGGCGTGTTCGGTGTCCTCCGCGTCGGAGCTCAGCGCCGGCATGAGCCCATCGTAGGGGTGCCGGTAGTGTCGCCGACCGTGCTGCTGGTCTGCCGCTTCGCTGTCGCCCGTGATCAAGTCCCGACATTCCTCACCAGGGCGCGGCGGGCGTTGCAGCTGCTCAGTGACTCCGGCGGTCTCGGCGGTGAGCTGGGCCGTGCGGTGGACGACCGTGATCGTTGGGTCCTCGTCGTCCGCTTCCCGTCGGTGGTCGCCTACCGCCGAGCGTTGTCCCGCTATGCGGTCCGTGAGCACGTCGTCCCGCTGCTGTCCGAGGCGCTGGCCGACGAGCCGTCGACGTACGAGACGCTTGCCGACGTGACCGGCGGCAAGGTCGGCAGCCACGTCAGCCTGCTCGCCGCCGAGGAGCCGACCGCTCGTTAGGCTGGTCAGCTCAGGCACCTCCCGCGTGTCGCCCCGCTTTCGCCCCTGTCAGGAGTTCTCCCGTGGCCAGCAAGACCAGCTCCGGCAAGATCGACACCGTCGTCGCGCTGTCCAAGCGTCGCGGCTTCGTCTACCCCAGTGGGGAGATCTACGGCGGTACGCGCTCGGCGTGGGACTACGGCCCGCTGGGCGTGGAGCTAAAGGAGAACATCAAGCGGCAGTGGTGGCGGACGATGGTCACCGGCCGCGACGACATCGTCGGGCTCGACTCGTCGGTGATTCTGCCGACGAAGGTGTGGCAGGCGTCCGGGCACGTGGAGGCCTTCGTCGACCCGCTGGTGGAGTGCACCTCGTGCCACCACCGCTTCCGCGCCGACCAGCTCGCCGAGGAGTACTCCGAGCGCACAGGCAAGGAGGTCGCCGAGCGCGACGGCCGCTTCGACCTGTCCGACGTGCCGTGCCCGAACTGCGGCACCCGCGGCGCGTGGACCGAGCCACGGATGTTCAACGGGCTGCTCAAGACTTACCTCGGCCCGGTCGAGTCCGAGGAGGGGCTGCACTACCTACGGCCGGAGACCGCGCAGGGGATCTTCGTCAATTTCCTCAACGTGGTGACGACCTCGCGGCGTAAGCCGCCGTTCGGCATCGGGCAGATGGGCAAGAGCTTCCGCAACGAGATCACCCCCGGCAACTTCATCTTCCGGACCCGCGAGTTCGAGCAGATGGAGATGGAGTTCTTCGTCGAGCCCGGTACCGACGAGACCTGGCACCAGTACTGGATCGACCTGCGCACCGAGTGGTACGCCGACCTCGGCATCGCGCGGGACAACCTGCGGCACTTTGAGCACCCCAAGGAGAAGCTGTCGCACTACTCCAAGCGCACGGTGGACATCGAGTACCGCTACGGCTTCACCGGCCAGGAGTGGGGCGAGCTGGAGGGCATCGCCAACCGCACCGACTTCGACCTCACCACGCACTCCACCCACTCCGGGGTCGACCTGTCCTACTTCGACCAGGCCAGCGGGACGCGGTACCGGCCGTTCGTCATCGAGCCGGCGGCCGGGGTCAACCGGTCGATGATGGCGTTCCTGATCGACGCCTACTCCGAGGACGAGGCCCCCAACGCGAAGGGCGGGGTGGACACCCGTGTGGTGCTGCGCCTGGACCGCCGGCTGGCGCCGGTGAAGGCCGCGGTGCTGCCGCTGTCGCGCAACGCCGATCTCTCGCCCAAGGCGCGCGACCTCGCCGCGGCGCTGCGGCGGAACTGGAACGTCGACTTCGACGACGCCGGCGCGATCGGCCGCCGCTACCGCCGCCAGGACGAGATCGGCACCCCGTTCTGCATCACGATCGACTTCGACACCCTCACCGACGAGGCGGCCACTATCCGTGAGCGGGACTCGATGGCCCAGGAGCGCGTCGCACTGGACCAGGTCGAGTCCTACCTCGCCGCGCGGTTACCTGGTTGCTGAGCCCGGCTAGCGCCACCACAGCTGGACGAACGGCACTTTCGTCCAATAGGGCCGTACAAGAACGCCGTTCACGGCTCTAGGACGGCGCTGCTCGAACGGTTGGGCGTGGGCGCAGCGCCGCCTGATGGAAGGTGGCTTGGAGCTCGGACAGCACTACGGCGGGCTGGCGCCGCAGCCGGGACGGCAACGTGTGGAGCACGACCACGCCGTGCGCGGTCAACAACGCGTGCCGCTCGAGAGTTCGGGCATAGTCCGCCGGCCCCAGGTGGAACTCGTAGGAGTCGATCTCCCAAGCCAGCCCCACAGCGTCGAACCAGCTGTCAACCACGGCGAGAAAGGCTCCGTCGGCGTCGGTCAGTCGGGCGTTATGGATCGGCGCCGGTAGGCCGCTTCGTAGGACGAGCTGTCGGGCATCGGCCTCTGCAACAGACCGAACCCCGTCCTCGATCTCACGGAGGACCGATCGCGGCAGGGCGGATCCACGACCGCTCCCGGAGTCGATCTCCCGGCGCAGCTCGGCCGGCTTACATCTGCCTCTTTGGACCGCCTCGGCAAGCAACGCTCGCACGTCGTCGCGATCGGTCAGGCGTCGCGCGGTGTCGAGGACCGCGCGGGGCACAGGCGCCACGGGCAGGCCGCTCCGGATGACCGGCAGCGGCACACGGTCGGTTCTCTCCACCAGCACGCAACCTGCACCTGTCCGGCGCCGAGCCGTCGGCATGAGCAGGTGCACAGCGCCGGTCGCGGAGCGCGGCTCGCGCAGCCCATGCAGGCAGACCGCATCCGGTCCGGTCAGAAGCGCGCCCGGGCCCGCGTAGGACAACGCCGCCCGGCGCAGCTGTGACCGCGTCGGCGCACCATTCGACAACAGAATGACACCCGGGAGCAGCCGTTGCCACGGGCCGCCCTGGCGGCATCGGTGGGCGACAGTGCTCCGACCCACGCCGAGCACCACCAGATCTGCGACGCGTGCGACACCTCCGCGGCCGAGCTCGGCAAGGACGTCTGGTTCCACAACTTCCGCACGCCGGGGCACGACGTCGATGCTGCTGCAGCGGACGGACTGCATGCTGGCGACCGTGCTCCTTCTGTGGATAGACGATTCGGGTGTGGAAGACCGGCAGCCCGCACTCGGCGTCCCCCCTTGCGTGCGTCGCCAGAGCGGGGCACGAACGGAGCTCTTGTGCGGCCCTATCGGACGAAAGTGCCGTTCGTCCAGGGTGGTGGGTCGCGCGGCTAGTCTGGCCGGCATGACCGCCGCCCGATCCTCGGCCGACCGTCGCGAGCTCGGCGCCGCCTTGCAGCGCTGGGCGGCCAGCGGCGTCGGTGTGGTCAGGGTGCTCGATCGGCACGGGTTCGGCACCGTCGAGTCCGGCCAGCTGCTCGCCGGCATCGGTGACGGCAGCACCGCCGGACTGATCTACCTCGGTGCCCTGGACAACGTCGCCGTCCCGCTGGCGATCAAGGCGTCGGCCGCCCCCGCGGTGGAGAGCGCGCACGTCGCAGAGGCGCCGGCAGTGGCTGCCGGCCTCGCCTGCAGCGGGGGAGCGCAGCTGCTC
>JACDBJ010000502.1 GCA_013695005.1 Pseudonocardiales bacterium | reverse complement strand
GGAACACGTCCCGCCCGAGCAGGTCGAGGACGACCACCCGAGGCGTCACCGCAGAGGCCGCCTCGTAGCCCTCGGGCTGGTCATGCTCCTGCTGCTCGGCGGCGCCGGAGTCGGTGCCTACCTCTGGTCCCAGACGCAGTACTACGTGGGGGCCGAGGGCTCGAACGTCGCCATCTTCCGGGGACTGAGCCAGGACGTCGGGCCGATCAGCACCTCGCGCCTCTACCGCACCCAGGACATCGCCCTGAAGGACCTGCCGGCCTACCAGCGGGAGCGGGTCGAGTCGGCGATCGCGACCAGCGGTCTCGCCGACGCACGGCGCATCGTGCGCACCCTGCAGGAGCAGGCCGAGCGGTGCCGGGAGCAGGCGGCCACTGAGCCGGCACCCACCGGCGACCCGGCCGCGCTCGACTGCGGGAGCGGTGCATGAGCCCCACCCGGGAGCGGACCCGGCGTGGGACGGAGCTGGTCCTGCTCGTGTTCTCGGTCGCGATCGCGATGGCCGCGTACGCCGCCGTCGGCCTGGCTGTCGACGGAGTGCTGCCGACCGGCATGCTCGGCTACGGCGGAGGCCTGGCCCTGCTCTTCGGCATCGCCCACGTAACCCTCCGGCGCTTCGCCCCGTACGCCGACCCCGTCCTGCTGCCAGCAGTCACCGTGATCAACGGCCTCGGGCTGGCGGTGATCCACCGGCTGGACCTGGCCTACGCCGACCGCGCCGAGCGGCTCGGCCGCGACATTCCGTCGGCCGCCGCCCCTGCGCAGCTGACCTGGACCGCGGTCGGCGTCGCCCTGTTCGTCGTCGTCCTGCTGCTCGTACGCGACCACCGCATCCTGCAGCGGTTCACCTACACCGCGATGGTCGCCGGGCTGGGGCTGCTCCTGCTGCCGCTGTTGCCGCTGATCGGCACCACCATCAACGGTGCTCGCATCTGGATCCGGGTGTTCGGCTTCTCGTTCCAGCCCGGCGAGCTGGCCAAGCTCGTGCTGCTGGTGTTCTTCGCCGGCTACCTGGTGGTCAAGCGCGACGTGCTGGCCCTGGCCGGGCGGCGGGTGCTGGGAGTCGACCTTCCGCGGGCCCGTGACCTGGGCCCGGTGCTGGTCGCCTGGGTGGCCAGCCTCGGCGTACTCGTCTTCGAGCGTGACCTCGGCACCTCCCTGCTCTTCTTCGGCGTCTTCATCGCCCTGCTCTACGTCGCCACCGAGCGCCTCTCGTGGCTGCTCATCGGCGTTGCCCTGTTCCTCTCCGGCGCGTACGTCGCCTGGACGTTGTTCGGCCACGTGCGCGAACGCGTGGACATCTGGCTGCACGCGTTCGCACCGCGCAACATCGACGACGACAGCTACCAGCTGGTGCAGGGGCTCTTCGGCATGGGCACCGGTGGGCTGCTCGGCAAGGGCCTGGGTCGGGGACGGCCCGAGATCGTGCCCTACGCGCAGACGGACTTCATCGTTGCGGCCATCGGTGAGGAGCTCGGGCTCACCGGTCTGATGGCCCTCTTGGTGGTCTATGCGATCGCCGTCCAGCGCGGGCTGCGGACCTCGATCGCCGTGCGCGACTCGTTCGGCAAGCTGCTGGCGGCGGGGCTCGCGTTCTCCGTCGCCCTGCAGGTCTTCGTCGTGGTCGGGGGGGTGACCCGGCTGATCCCGCTGACCGGGCTCACGCTGCCGTTCCTGTCCTACGGCGGATCGTCGCTGGTGGCGAACTACGCGCTGGTGGCCCTGCTGCTGCGGATCTCCAACGCCGCGCGCGCCCCCGCGCCCCGACGTCCCGCGCCGCCGCCGGCCCCGCTCGCGGACTCCAAGACCGTCGTGGTGGAGCGGCCGACGTGAACACTCCGGTGCGTCGGATCGCCATTGCCGTGATGGCGATGGTGCTGCTCCTGCTGGCCAACCTGACCTACGTGCAGGTGATCAAGGCCTCGGACTACCGCAAGGACCCGCGCAACCAGCGGGTGCTGCTGGCCGAGTACGGGCGCGAGCGCGGGCAGATCAGCGCGGGCGGTCAGGTGCTCGCCAACAGCGTTCCGACCGATGATCGACTTCGGTACCAGCGGCAGTACTCGAAGGGCCCCGCGTACAGCCCGGTGACCGGTTACTATTCTGTGATCTACAGCTCGAGCGGGGTCGAGCGCGCAATGGACGAGGTGCTCAATGGCTCCGATGACCGGCTCTTCGTGCGCCGGCTGTCCGATCTGATCACCGGCCGGGACCCAAGCGGCGGCAACGTGGTTCTCACGCTCGACCCAGCGGCACAACAGGTGGCCTACGACGCGCTCACCAGCAAGCGCTTCGCCGGTTCCGTCGTCGCCATCGCGCCCAAGACCGGCGAGATCCTGGCCATGGCCTCCACCCCGTCCTTCGACCCGAACCCGCTGGCCAGCCACAGCGCCGAGGTGCAGCAGCAGGCGTGGCCCAAGCTCACCGCGGCCGACCCGTCCGTGCTGACCAACCGGGCGATCAACGAGACCTACCCGCCCGGTTCGACGTTCAAGCTGATCGACACCGCGGCGGCCCTGCAGGCCGGGGTCAACCCGGACACCCAGCTCACCCCCGCGCCGCAGATCCCACTGCCGGGCAGCACGGCGACCCTGGAGAACTTCGGCGGCCAGCGTTGCGGCGGTGGTGCGACGGTGTCGCTGCGGGAGGCGTTCGCCCGCTCGTGCAACACGGCCTTCGCCGAGATGGTCCGAAACATCGGCGAGCCCGCGCTGCGCGAGCAGGCCGGCAAGTTCGGCATCGGCGAGGCGGACGTCACGGTGCCGATGGCGGTCGCCGCGTCGGCGATCGGCGACATCGCGGACGTCCCGTCGCTGATGCAGTCCGCGATCGGCCAGCGTGACGTGCGGCTGACTCCGCTGCAGAACGCCATGATCGCGGCCACCATCGCCAACGACGGCATCCGGATGTCGCCCTTCCTGGTCAAGGAGATCCAGAGCCAGGACCTGTCGACGGTGGACGCGACGTCGCCGGACGAGATCGGGCGGTCGATACCGGCGTCGGTGGCGAACACGTTGACCGACCTGATGCGAGGCTCAGAGGACCGGACCGCCGGCGGCGGCAAGATCCCCGGCGTCGCGATCGCGTCCAAGACCGGCACCGCCGAGCACGGCAACGACCCCAAGAACACACCCCCGCACAACTGGTACGTCGCGTTCGCGCCGGCCGACAACCCGGTAGTGGCGATCGCGGTGCTGGTGGAGAACGGCGGGGACCGCGGGCTGGACGGCACCGGCGGCGCCGTCGCGGCGCCGATCGGGCGAGCGGTCATCAACGCGATCTTGCAGGGGCGGCGCTGATGGCGCTGGCCAAGGGCAGGAACATCGCGGACCGCTACCGGCTGGAGCGGCGCATTGCGGTGGGTGGCATGGGTGAGGTCTGGGAGGCCTCCGACATGCGGCTCGGCCGGTCGGTGGCGATCAAGGTGCTGAAGTCGGAGCTGTCGCACGACGGCGAGTTCCTGCACCGCTTCCGCATCGAGGCGCAGACCGTCGCGTCGCTGAGCCACATCGGCATCGCGGCGGTGCACGACTACGGCGAGGACGACACCGGCGGGCCGCGCCTGGCGTACCTGGTGATGGAGCTCGTGCGGGGTGAGCCACTGTCCGCGCGGCTGGCCGCCGCGGGCCGGATCGACGCCGAGCAGACGGTGAGCCTGCTGGAGCAGACCGGCCACGCGCTGCAGGCCGCCCACGAGCGCGGCTTCGTGCACCGCGACGTCAAGCCGGGCAACATCCTGATCACCGAGGACGGCCTGGTCAAGATCACCGACTTCGGTATCGCCAAGGCCTCCAACGCGGTCCCGGTCACCGCGAGCGGCATGGTGATGGGCACGGCGCACTACATCGCGCCGGAGCAGGCGATGGGCGGCGAGGCGGGCCCCGCCGGCGACGTGTACTCGCTGGGCATCGTGGGCTACGAGTGCCTCGCCGGGCGGCGGCCGTTCCAGGCGGAGAACCCGGTGACGGTCGCGATGATGCAGATCCGCGACACGCCGCCGCCGCTGCCCGCCGACGTCCCGGCACAGCTGCGCGCCCTGATCGACGCCGCACTGGTCAAGGACCCACGGCAGCGCTACACCAACGGTGGCGAGTTCGCGATGGCGGCTGCCGCGGTACGCCGCGGGATGCCGCTGCCACGGCCCGGCGAGGTGCGGGTG
>JACDBJ010000478.1 GCA_013695005.1 Pseudonocardiales bacterium | reverse complement strand
TCGGCGCTCGGGACGATCGGCCTGCCCGAGGCGCTCGCCGCGCTGCGCGAGGCGGCGGACGACCCGTTCCCGGAGATCCGCGAGGCCGGCGCGCAGGAGCTGGGCGCGCGGGCGGGTGAGCGGCCGGCTCAGCCGCCCTGGCCCACGGGTTCTCCATGGCGATCCTCGGAGCCGCGGCTGTCGCCCTGGCAGGAGCGCTGCTCGCCGCACGCATGCTTCACAGCCCACCGTCTGGGCGTTGAAGACGATCTTGAGGGTTTGGTCCCCCTCCGGGGAGTGTGGTAGGACGGCATCAGCCGAGCATCGGGGCCGATCGGCGCATGCATGACGGTAGAACCCGCCGACACGATCACGCGGCAGAGCCATGGCTCATCGGCCGGCGGACCGTCGATGAAACATTCACTCCGGCGGCTGTCAGTGCCGATGACCTTGACCTTGACTGGACAACCGACAGAGGAGCACCAATGACCGCAACCGACACCCCGATCGACAACGGTGTCAACGTCGAAGCCCTGCTCGGGGTGCGCGACGCCCTGCCCGAGACTCCCGACATGGCGCAGTTCCAGTGGCGGGCGACGTGCTCCTGGGTCAAGGGAACCCACAGCCGGTCCGACGTCAACACGTTCTACGGCTTCGGGGGCGAACAGGAGCACAAGTCGACCTTCAGCTACGACGCCGACCATCCGCTGGCATTCGCCGCCGAGGACCACGGCAGCACGCCGGTGGAGTACGTGCTTGTCGCGCTCGGCAGCTGCCTCACCGCCGGGGTGGCGTCGGTCGCCCAGCAGCGCCAGATCCAGCTGCGCTCGGTGCACGCCACCATCGAGGCGGAGATGGACCTGCACGGCATCCTCGGTGCCGACCCTGACGTCCGCAACGGCTTCAGCGGGATCAAGGTCACCTACAAGATCGACGCCGACGCCACACCGGACGAGATCAAGGCCCTCGTCGCGCAGAGCCAGAAGCGTTCGGCCGTCTTCGACATCGTCGCCAACCCGACCAACATCGCCGTCGAAGTGAACTGATCCGATCCGGCCGGACCCGAAGGGCAACGCGTGCCGACGGTGACGACGGTCGTCATCGGGGCCGGACACTGCGGGCTGGCCATGAGCCGCTGCCTCGCCGACCGCTCGATCGACCATGTGGTCCTCGAGCGGGGCGAGGTGGCGAACTCCTGGCGGACGGAGCGATGGGACTCGCTGCGGCTGCTCACGCCGAACTGGTTGACTCGGCTGCCGGGCTACTCCTACTCCGGTGACGATCCCGACGGGTACCTGAGCGCACCCGAGGTCGTGCGGCTGATCGACGACTACGCGACCGTGACGGACGCACCGGTGCGGACCAGCACCACGGTGACCTCGGTGCAACAGTCCGACGGCGGGTACCTCGTGCACACGGACCAGGGCTCGTGGCAGGCCCGGTCGGTCGTGCTGGCCTCGGGCGCGTGCAACCTCGCGCACGTTCCCGCAGTACAGGAGGCGGTGCCCGCCGGGATAATCATGCTGAACCCGATGACCTACCGCACCCCGGATCGCCTCCCCGACGGCGGGGTGCTCGTCGTGGGCGCCTCGTCGAGCGGAATCCAGATCGCCGACGAGGTCCACCGCTCCGGCCGGCCCGTCACGCTCGCCGTCGGCGAACACGTCCGCATGCCTCGCGTCTACCGGGACCGCGACATCCTGTGGTGGATGGAGGCCTCGGGCCTGCTCGACGAGCGCATCGAGGAGATGCCGGACATCGTCCGGGCCCGCAGCCTGCCGTCGATGCAGCTGGTCGGCTCGCCCGACCGCGCCACGATCGACCTCAACGTGCTGACGGGGATGGGGGTCACGCTCGTCGGCCGCCTTGCCGCAATCCGGGACGGGCAGGCGCAGTTCTCCGGTTCGCTGCTCAACGTGTGCGCGCTGGCCGACCTCAAGCTGGGGCGGCTGCTCGACACCATCGATGCCTGGGCGTCTCACGCCGGGCTGAACGGAGGTGCAGCTCCGGAGCGCTTCGCCCCGACCGAGCTTCCGGCTTCTCCACCGCTGACACTCGATCTCCGCAACGGCCAGATCCGCACCATCATCTGGGCAACCGGCTTCCGCCCCGACCTGTCCTGGCTCGACGTGCCCGTCCTCAACCGGAAAGGCCAGGTCATCCATGACCGCGGGGTGACCAGATCCGCCGGCCTCTACCTCATCGGCATGCCGTTCCTCCGGCGCCGCAAGTCCAGCCTCATCGACGGCGCCGGGCCGGACGCCCAGGAGCTGACCGCCCATCTGGCGGGACACCTCGACGCGCCGGCGTAGCGGCCGGCTGAGCCCGGCCCGCTACGCGGACGGCAGCTGCATGGCAAGGCGACTGGTGATCACACCGGTGTTCAGACCGACGGTCCGCAGGCCGCCGAAGAAGCGGGCGTGCTCGATCTTGCAGCAACGGTCCATCACCACCGACAGGCCAGCCTGACGGGCCGTCTCGGCGGCCTCGTGGTGGACCACGCCGAGCTGGCACCACAGCACTCGGGCGCCGATCTCGATCGCCTGCTCTGCGATGCCGGGCACTTCGCCAGACGGCCGGAACACATCGACGATCTCGATCGGACGGGGGTGCTCGGCGGCGGCCACCAGCAGATCGGGGTAGACGGTGCGGCCGAGGATCTCCCGCTTGCCGGCCTGCGCCGGGTTGACCGGGACGATGTCGTATCCGTTGGCAGCCAGGTAGATGGCCGCGAACGAGCTCGCGTTGTAGTAGTTCGAGCTCAGCCCCACCATCGCGATCGTGCGGTAGCTGGTGAGGATGTGGTAGCGCTCCGCGACCGTCATCCCCAGCTCGTTGCGTTCTCCGACGGCACTCACGTCCCGCTCCTGTCCTCTGAGTCGACTGGCTCAGCCCTGGTAGGGCGCGCCGAACGCCTTCGACAAAATCGAGTGACCGAGCCCGTCCCGCTCAGCTCGCACGGGCAACGGTCCGCTGCGCTGAGAGATCTCCAGCGCCTGCTCGAGATCCCACAGGATGTCGTCCACGTCCTCGATGCCGACCGAGAGCCGGACCATCTCCGGGCCGATGCGGGCGGCCCGCAGCTCGTCGTCGGTCAGTTGCTGGTGGGTGGTCGAGGCCGGGTGCACCACCAGCGACTTGGCGTCACCCACGTTCGCCAGGTGCGACAGCAGCTGCACCGACTCGATCAGCCGGCGCCCGGCCTCCCGACCGCCCTCGACCCCGAAGGTGAAGATCGAGCCGGGGCCTTTCGGCATGTACTTGGCGGCCAGCTCGTGATAGCGGTTGGACGCCAGGCCCGGGTAGTTGACGTAGCTCACCGCAGGGTGCCCCTCGAGGAACTCGGCCACCCGCTGCGCGTTCCGCACGTGCCGTTCCATCCGGACGTGCAGCGTTTCCAGGCCCATCAGCATCAGCCACGCCGTGTTCGGCGCCATCGTCGGCCCGTAGTCGCGCAGCATCTCCGCCCGGCACTTCAGCAGCCAGCCGAAGTCCCCGAAGTACTCGAAGAACCGCAGGTCGTGGTAGCCCTTCGACGGTTCGGTCATGCCCGGGAAGCGGCCGTTGTCCCACGGGAAGCGGCCCGCGTCGACGATCACCCCGCCCATCGCCGTGCCGTGTCCGCAGATGAACTTGGTCGCCGAGTGCACGACGATGTCGGCGCCCCACTCCAGCGGCCTGCACAGGTACGGCGAGGCGAAGGTGTTGTCGACGATGAGCGGGACCCCGACCTCGTGTGCGAGCTCGGCCAGCGGCTCGATGTCGAGCACGTCGATGGTGGGGTTGCCGAGCATCTCGGCGAAGAAGGCCTTGGTCCGCGGGGTCACCGCGTCGCGCCACTGCTGCAGGTCCGACCCGTCGACGAAGCGTGCGTTGATGCCGACCTTGCGGAAGCTCACGACGAACTGCTGGTAAGTGCCGCCGTAGAGGCTGCGCGAGGCGACGAACTCGTCGCCGGCCTCCATCAGCGTGAAGAGCGTCAGGTGCTGGGCGGCCTGGCCGGACGCGGTGGCGACCGCGCCGATGCCGTTCTCCAACGCGGCGACCCGCTCCTCGAACACCCCGACGGTTGGGTTCATGATCCGGCTGTAGACGTTGCCGAACCGCTGCAGCGCGAACAGGTTCGCGGCGTGGTCGGTGTCCTCGAAGACGTAGGCGCTGGTCTGGTAGATCGGCACCGCCCGGCTCCCGGTGACCGGGTCCGGGCGCTGCCCGGCATGGACGGCCAGCGTGTCCAGGCCGAACCGCTTGTCCTTCATGCCCACTTCCTCTCCGTGGTACCGAACCGCCTGGCTGAGCATGCCAGACAGCCGGGCATGAGACGTGGAACGATTCATGGCGCTGAGCCGCGCACCTGCCGGTGACGGCGCGTCTGGACGTAGCGTGGTGACGACCCGCGCAGGAGGCCACGATGAACGAGGACGAACGTCCGGTCGGCACCGAAGCACCTCACGAGCCGCCGGCGCCGGAACCCGAGCCCAGCCAGCTCACCGCGCCCACCGCGCCGAGCGAGCCCGAGGGCCTCGCGCCGGACTACGACGAGGCGGGGCGGCCGAGCTTCGACTACGTCCGCGACCGCATCGAGGGCCGCTACGCCACCTCGCTGGGCGAGGAGGAGCTGGCCGGCGAGACGCAGCAGGCCAAGACGCTGCAGGAACAGCTCGACGAGCGTGAGAAAGCGGCGAAGGACACGCTCGACAAGCTCCGCGAATCAATGCGCGGCGACAGCGACGACGCGCAGTAGAGGCGGGCTGTGATCGGAGCTCACCCCGAAGCGAACCGACCCGATCTGCACAACCCGACGCTCTCCGTGCACGATGGGACGGGGACGGGCACATCCAGTAACTAGGCTAGGTACAAGGGGCCGCACATGACCGGCGAGCCGACCTTTTTCGAGCTCGGAGTGGCGGATGTGGAGCGTGGCCGCGCGTTCTACGAGGGGCTGTTCGGTTGGAGCTTCGAACCAGGACCGTCGGGTCAGGGCTTCACGATTGGAACGCCGACCGTCCCGGGTGGGATGCACGGTGGCGATCCTGGGGCAGCGCCGTACGTGTTCTTCCGAGTGGACGCAATCGACGAGGCGCTTGAGCGCGTGCGCGATCTCGGGGGCACCGTAGAGGATATCGACGTGGGTGGGAGTGACGAGTCGATCGGTCGCTTCGGCACCTTCAAGCTGTGCCGCGACGACCAAGGCTCACCCTTCGGCCTCCACCAGCCCCCGGGCGCCGGCTGAGGGATCGGTTGCTTCGGGGGTTACGACGGCCGGTGCAGGAGGCCCGACGTGGGAGCGGTCAGTGAAGCGGCGCGTGCTTGACCTCGTACGCACCGCCAGGCAGTGACGCCTGCACCTCGATCCAGTCGGAGAGGCCGTCGTCGGTGGACAGCAGCTGACCGTGGTCTTTCAGCGCTGTGACGAGCGTGGAGCGCGGCACCGCGCCTGCCTCGCTGTCGCCGTGCACGCCTTCCTTGGTGGACATCATCGAGACGAACGGCCTGGCGTCCGCCGACTCGGCCCACATCTTGAACAGGCTGATCGGCGTCCCGTTGCGGGACCCGTGGTGCCCGACCTTGTACAGGTCGACGCTCTCCAGCAGCGCCCGCAGGCCGGCGTCGGACTTCGCCTGGTCCAACGCGAAGCCCCAGTTCTCGATCTGCGCGTCGCCGCCGAACAGCAAGGTGTGCTCGCCGGTGGAGAAGGTCAGGATCAAGCTGGTGTTGTTCATGGCGTCGTCGAGCCACCGGACCAGCGACATGAGCTGACGCTGCTCGTCGCCGAGTAGCTGGTCCATGATCCACCGCGACGTACCGAGCGGGACGTTGCTCTTGCCGGCCCCCGAGGGGAACAACCGGCGGATCTGCCGCCGCGACGTCAGCCAGTACTCCTCGGAGTCCTCCGCCTGCCGCGACACCGGCTCCCACTGCGACGGCAGCGGTGGCCCCAGGACCCGGATGTCCACCCCGGGGAGCAGCTCGGCGAGCTTCGTGTCCATCCCCGCCGACAGGTACTCGCCCCGACCACCCTTCGACAGCTCGTCGAGCTCGGCGATGGCGTTCGGGTTCGCCACCTCGTCGGTCGCGAACTGCACGAGACTGGTGCGGCCGCCGCGGCCGGCGGCGGAGGCGCGCTTGACGATCTGGTCCGCCATCGCCTCGCCATCGCGCAGCGCCGCGAGCAGCGCCCGGTCCGCGGCGCGCTGGCCGTCCGCGGCGAGCCCGGTCACCCCTGGCTGCCCGGCGTCGGCGGCCAGCTTCGGGTCCTCGGTCCACGGCCGCACGACCAGCCCTGGTTCGAGCTCGGCGATCACGTTCTTGGTCGCGGCGGTCCCGAAGCCGGACAGGTGGTCCTTGTGCCGGTGGCTCATCACGAGGGCATCGAGCCGACCGCCGCAGTCGGCCTTGACCAGGTCCGCGACCGCTTTCGGTGCCAGGCGGCTGCGCGCGCGCCTGGTGGTGCCGAAGTCGATGAGGACGTGGCGCACCGTCGACTGCCCGCCCGGCGCCGGCAGCGGCTTGGCGTAGGTGAACGACAGCAGGAAGCAGTCGCCGAACCCGACGTTGTACATCCGGAGCCGAAGTTGACGTGGCGCCGGGCTCACCATCGCTCGTCCTGGAACGGGTCGGGTCGGTGTAGCGCCGCGAACGGCTCGCCGCGGGCGTAGCGCTGCGTCCCGATGGAACCGGTCGCGCTCGGCTCGGTCTTCTCCGCGAGGAAGGCCAGCCGTGCGCTCTGCCGCTTCCAGTCCAGCAGCGGCTTGTGCTGATGGAGCTTGGGCCGGCCGAACTGGTCGAAGATGATCGCCCCGCCGCCGTAGATCCCCAGCCGCAGCTCCTGGTCGAAGCCGGCCGGCACCTCCAGGACGTCAGACGAGCCGCGGTAGCGGTGGTCCGGATCCTGCGACAGCTCGGCGAGCTCCGCCACCGTGGCGTCCAGCTGCTGGACGTAGGTCACGACCGTCTCCTGGACCACGAACCCGTCCGGTCCGACCCGTATCGACGGCCGAATCGACTCCACCCCGGTCTGGAACTGCAGCGAGATTCCGAGCAGCTCGTCGTTCTCCCAGACGAACCGGAACACCTCGTCGCGGTCGCTACGCATTGCCGCGAAGTTGAACCGTTCGTAGTTGGGCCGCACCGGGAGCTTGCTGACCTCGACGATCTGCTGCGGCGGGCGGCCGATGTCGTAGACGGCGAACGCGTCGCGCACCGACTTGCGATATCCGTGGTCGTCGTCAGGGGAGAGCTGCTCGTCGGACCAGATGATCGCGTCCAGGAAGTCCTCGTACTCGAACTCCAGCGGCGGGCAGTAGTCGATGGCGCGGATGACCATCGTCAGCAGGTGCTCGGCTGCCTTCGCGCCCTCCTCGGCGGCGAGGCGTCGGCTGGCCGATCCGGTCTTGAGCAGCTCGTCGAGCCGCCCGAGCCACATGTCGAGCAGCGCGTTGCCCACCGCGGCGACGAGCACCTCGCCCCGGTTGTGAACCTGACGGAAGCGCGGGTTCGTGCGCCACCACCCGCCAGGCTTCATCTCCAGCGACTCGCGCAATGGCCGGCCCCGGCGCCCGTGGACGACTTCGCCGAACTGCTCGGCCAGCTGCAGCAGGACGCTGCGCCGGAGCTTGGCCCGGGTGACGTCCCTGCGGGTGACCACGCCGCGACGGTCGATGGCCCCGAGCGCCTGCTCCACCAGCGCCGGGACGGCGAAGACCGAGAGCAACGCGACGACGTCGGCGAAGCCTTCGTGGAATCCGCCCTGGTCAGGCAGGCCAGGGGTGAAGTAGCCGGGACGCAGGCCGGCGAGCAGCGCGTGGGTGGTCTCGTGGGCGATCACGTCGTGCGACAGGCAGCTGTAGATCTTGTCGCCGTCCTTGTTCTCCGCATACCCGAAGATCAGGGCGCGCTTGGCCGACGAGTAGTACGCGTTGGCCCGGACCTCCCCGTGCGGGACCAGGTACAGCTGGTGCGACTCGAAGTCCCACGGCACCCGGCGACCAAGGGCAGCCTCGAAGGCGGACAGCGTGCGGCTGGCGATGGCGAGCACGTTCTGGGCATGGAAGTCGTGCTGGCGCAGCAGCACCCGGTCCGACGACCCGGCGAACCGGTCGCGGAACCGGCCCGTGTCGTCGACGAGCTTGAGCTCCGGTCCCGGTGCGCCCTTCTCGGGGTCGAAGCTCACGACGTGGAAGCGATGCGTCTGCAGCGGGGGTAGGAAGCGGTCGGCGGCGACCCGAACCTTCGCGCGCAGGATCCGGCCCTTCTCGTCCTTCACCGTGGGGTCCTGGGCGATGACGGTCATGTCGATGTGCCGCGCCGGGCCGAGCGCGGACGCCTCGTCGACCGGAACCTCGGTTTCGTCGGACACGATCTCGTCGACGATCTCGTCGGCCACCGGGGCCGTGTGCTCGAAGAACTCGGCAGTCGTCATGTGTCCAGGCCGCTCGGAATCGGGAGCCTACGGCGGGAATCGTAGTCCGCGCGGGGGCTCGTCAACGATCGTTTCTCGGCACAAGCGTTGCGTTACTTGCCGCGTGCGCGGGCGCGTCGCTTGCCCTCGTGCATCGCCTGGACCCGGGCGATCGGGATCTCGTGACCCTCCGCGACGAGGTCCTCGGGCAGCCGTTGCGGTGTCGGCATCCGCTCCCGCCACGGGTCGCCTTCGGCCAGCAGCGGGACGGCGCTGCGCACGGTGAAGTCGGCCGGTGTCACGCGCTCGATGTCGTCCCAGGCCACCGGGAACGACACCGGGACGTCGGGGCGGGCCCGCGGGCTGTACGCGGCGGCGACCGTCGCCCAGCCGACTCGGGTGGAGTCGACGAACACCTTGCCGCCGCGGTTCTCCTTCATGTACTCAGTGGTCGCCGCCGCCGGATCGAGGCGCTCGGCCCGCGCGGCTATCGCCCGGGTCGCTGCGGCGGCGTTGTCCATCGTGACCTCGTCGGCGATCGGCACGAAGACATGCAGGCCCTTGGCCCCGCTCGTCTTCGCCGTCCCCTCCAACCCGGCGTCGGCCAGCGCCTGGCGCACCAGCTGCGCGGCACGGACGGCCATCGGAAAGGCGTCCGGTGCCGGTGGGTCGAGATCGAGCACGAGGTGGGTCGGGTGATCCATCCGGTCGGTGCGGACCAGCGTCGGGTGGTACTCGACGGCGCGCTGGTTGGCCAACCACAGCAGCGTCCGCCGGTCGTTGCACAGCGGGTAGGCCACGTCCCGCTTCGAGGCCTCTGACCAGATGGAGACGGTCCGGACCCACTCCGGGGCGTACTTCGGGAGGTTCTTCTGCATGAACGGTGCCTGACCGACCCGCGCCCGGATCACCGAGAGCGGCCGGTCAGCCAGCGCCGGGATGATCCGGTCTCGCACCGCGTCGAGGTAGTCGACCAGGTCGCGCTTGGTCGCGTCCGCGCCGTCGAACAGCGGCTGGTCGAGGTTGGTCAGCGGCACCCCGTCCCGCGTTTCATCGGCATCGGTCTTGCTCACAGCACGACCCTCCCATCACCGCGGCCGGCCGGCCACCGCCGGCTACCGGCGGTCGAGCAGGCAGGTCAGGACGACCACGCTGGTCGTGCGCTCGATGTGGCGGTCGCGTCGGATCCGTTCGAGCACCTGCTCGAGCTCGGTGATCGAGTTGCAGCGCAGGTGCACGAGGGCGTCGGCCTCGCCGCTGACGGTGTAGGCGGCGACGACCTGGGGGTGGCTGGTGAGCGCCCGGGTGATGTCGTCGGGGGTGGTCCGTCCGGTGCACGTGACCTCGACGAACGACTCCGTGGTGGCTCCGAGCGCGGTCGGGTTGAGCTCGACGGTGAAGCGCCGGATCACCCCGCACCGGAAGAGCCGGTCGATGCGCCGCTTGACGGCCGGCGCGGACAGCCCGACCTCCTGTCCAATCCTCGGGTAGCTGGCCCGCGCGTCGGCTCCGAGCACGGTCAGGATCTGTTCGTCGATCTGGTCGAGAGCGGCCATGTGACCGATTCTTGCACCGACGGCCTCAAAAACGTCGGATTGTTGCGTCTGAGTACGTGTTCGGCGCACCCATCCGACGATCCGCTGGCATAGCGTCCGGCTATGCGGGTCGTCATGTGCCCTCCACGTCACTTCGCCATCGACTACCGGATCAACCCCTGGATGACGCCGGGCACTCCGGTGAGCACCGCCACGGCCGTGCACCAGTGGCAGACGATCGTGGATCGCTACCTCGACTTCGGCTGGGACGTTCGGCACGTGGAACCGGTCCCCGGGCTGCCCGACATGGTCTTCGCCGCCAACGCCGGGTTCGTGCTCGATGTACGGGTGCTGCTCGCACGGTTCGCCTACGCGGAGCGACGCGGCGAGGAGGCGGCCTACCGCAGCTGGTTCGAGGCGAACGGCTACCGCGTCACCCAGACGGCGCGGGCCAACGAAGGCCAGGGCGACCTCATGCTCGTCGGCGAGCAGATCCTGGCCGGACACGGATTCCGGACCGACCCCGCGGCGCTCGCCGAGGTCGCCGGCTGGTCCGGCCGCGAGGTCGTGGGCCTGCGCTTGATCGACCCTCGCTTCTACCACCTCGACACGGCGCTGGCGAGCCTCGGCGACGGCA